>NZ_JARWRU010000225.1 GCF_029867845.1 Nocardia farcinica
AATATATTACAAAACACACCGTCCGTGCTTTTGGTGGGTGTTTGGCGTCCCCTGCGCGCCGCGGTTCGCGCCCCCCCCCCCCCCCCCACCCCCCCCCCCCCCCCCCCCCCCCCCCGGCACGGATCGGGGGTCACTGCAGCCCTCAGGACACTCGCGCGATCCTTACGCCGGTTGAAACTATAGGTCAGGCTTACCTAACTCGCAAGGTGTGTGGGACGCCGCCCGGCGACCGGACCTCCGCGCGGCCCCGGTTCTGCGGAAAGGCGCTACGGCGAACGGGCAGCCCGCGGTCCCCCAGCGCCGCCATCAGCGCCTGCCCACGCCGGGCGCCCACCAGCGGATCCATGCGCGCCAGATCTGGCACATAGGTCGCCGCGCCGACGACGGATTCGCCCACCAGCGACCAGAACCGGCGCGCGGAGAGCCGGGAGCACCTGGCCAGGCCGTTGTGGACCAGCGACAGCGAGGCCTCGCAGCGGTGCGCCAGCCAGACGGCCATGGCGGCCTCGCACGGCAGGGCGACCACACCCGAGCGGCCGCACAGCGGATCGCCGTCGAGCACCCGCAGGGTGGTGTCCTCCAGCCCCGCCCAGTCCAGGCCGCCGTCGTTGTCGTTGTGCACCCAGAGGTTGTCCAGGCCGGGGTCCCAGGCCCGGCCGTCCATCACCCACAGCGCGGCCACCCGGCCGACGACCGCGTGGACGAGGGCGGTGGCGACCACCTCGGCGGCGATGTCCGGGTCGGTCATCTCCGCGGCGTGCCTGCGGTACATCAGCTCGATGCGCCCCTCGCGCAGCCCGTCGGACAGCTTCCACCACCGCCTGCGGCCGTGCTCGGCGACCGCGGCCACGGCGTAGACGCGCGGATGATCCGGCTGCAGCGCGCGCAGCCGCGAACTCGTGCGTTCGAAGACCGAATCGGCGTAGCGATCGGAGAAACGGGTCACGGTCTCGGTCATGGAGGCTCCTCGTGTCGGCTCCGGGAACGCGGGAGTCGGAGCAGAAAGATAGGTTAGGCTTACCAGACCTGCATGCCGGGCACCAGGTTTTGGTACGCGACGAAAGAAACGGAGCGCCCCGCCCCCGTGAGCACCCCCTCGAGCCCATTGGCCGTCGCGCGGCGCCGACGCCGTGCCGCACTGCTGCTCCTGTTCGCCCTGATGGCACTGGGCGTGGCCGCAGGCACGGCGGTCGGCTCGCGCGCCATCGCACCGGCCGAGACACTGGAGGCGCTGCGGCACGCACTCGGGTGCGCGGGCGGACCGTTCGCCTGCCCGGCCGAGTCGACGATCGAGGAGATCGTGCGCGGCTACCGCGTGCCGCGCACGGCGCTGGCGCTGATCGCCGGGCTCGCGCTCGGCGCGACCGGCGCGCTGATCCAGGGCTACACCCGCAACCCGCTGGCCGACTCCGGCCTGCTCGGGCTCAACGCGGGCGCGGCCTTCCTCGGCGCACTCGGCGTCTACCTGTTCGGCTTCACCGACCCGAGGCAGTACATCTGGTTCGCCATGGCCGGGGCGCTGATCGCCGGGGTGGTGGTGTTCAGCGCGTCCTCGGTGGGCGGCGGCAGGGCGAGCCCGCTTAGCCTGGTGCTGGCCGGCGCGGCGGTCACCGCTTTCCTGCAGGCCATGACCCAGGCGGTCGTGCTGTTCGACGCGACGGTGCTCGACACCTATCGCTTCTGGGTGGTCGGCACGGTGGCCGGACGCGACGCCGCGGTGTTCTGGCAGGTGCTGCCGTTCATCACGCTCGGGGCTCTGATGGCGGTGGCCGCCGCGCCCGGGTTGAACCTGCTCGGCCTCGGCGACGACGTGGCCCGAGGGCTCGGGGTGAACGTGGAGCGCAGCCGGGCGTTCGGGCTCACCGCCGTGGTACTGCTGTGCGGCGCGGCCACGGCGGCGGTCGGGCCGATCGCCTTTCTCGGGCTGGTCGTCCCGCACATCGCGCGGCGGTTCACCGGGCCCGACCACCGCTGGCTCATCCCCGCCGCCGCGCTGATGGGCGCGGTGCTGCTGCTGTTCGCCGACACGCTCGGCCGGGTGGTGACCAGGGGCGGGGAGATCCAGGTCGGGGTGATGCTGGCCGTGCTCGGCGCGCCCTACTTCATCGCGCTGGTGCGCAGGCGCAAGGTGGGGAGCCTGTGAGCGTCTCGACGGCGCGCGCCGCCGCGCCCGGCGCGGAGCAGGCGCGGGCGGTGCGTCCGGCGCTGCGCGCCGGCCCGGTGTCGCTGGTGC
>NZ_JARWRU010000226.1 GCF_029867845.1 Nocardia farcinica
GGTGAGCACCGCCGGGGGCCGCAGCCGGCGCAACAGCAGCAGAGCGAGCAGACAGCCGACGGTGATGATCAGGGCGATCAGGCCGGGCAGCGCGAACAGCACCACCTCGGATTCCCGGACCCCGCCGGGCGCCTCCCAGCGCCGGGGCAGGGCGAACCCGATGCCGAAGATGCGCGCGCGGACCGCGACCGTGACGCCGGGCAGGCAGAGCACAAGCAGGCCGAGCACCAGCGCGCAGGCGCCTGCGGTGGGCACGGCCGAGGCCAGGCTGTAGCCGACCAGCAGGGACAACGCGAGGGCGCCGGTGAGCGCGACGGCCGGACCGGGTCCGTCGGCATCGGCGGTCAGCACGGCCACGACGGCCAGACCGATGGAGGCCGACACCGCCGCCACCGGCATCGGACGATACGCGGCGAGCACCATGCCCGCCGCGCCCACGGCCAACAGCAACGGCACCATCCAGCCGGTCAGCGGCATGAGGAAGATCGCCCCGCCCGTGGCGCTCGCCGCGACCGCGCACAGCACCATCTGGCCCTCGCGATGTGGCAGCAGCAGCGCGCTGATCAGCGCGGCGAGCACGGCCAGCAGGGCGACGGGCAGCGCGTCGTAGGGCGTCGAATCATCACGGACCAGCCAGGCGGAGCCGATCACTCTGCCCGCGGTGAGCACCAGCACCGCGAGGATGGGCCGCAGCGGCAACTCGACCGAGAGCGCCTGATCGTCCGGCCGCCGCCCCGGCGAGCAGTACACGCAGACCACGAGCAGAACCGTGGTCGGCACGATCAGCGCGATCGAAGGCATGTCCACGACGAACCAGCCAAGCGGCGAGTCGCCCGCCGATCCGGTGAACTCGGCGTCGGAGACGCTCAGGTCGCCGAGCATGACGGCACACATGGCGCCCAGCACCGCCACCAGCAGCGACATCCTGCGGTGGCGCACCGCCGTGAGCACGCCGCCGAGCACGACGCCACCCGCGATGCAATCGATGTAGTTCAGCGTCGTCAGCGGCGCGAAACCCGATAGATTCTGCCCCAGCAAATGGTTGGCGAGCAGGATCAGGCTGCCCGCGAGCGCGAGTATCCAGGCCATCCTGGCGGAGGTCGTGGTGAGCGCGAACCCCACCATGACGATCGCCGCGACGCCGCCGACAGAGGTCGCCTTGGGCAGGCTGTGCACGAGCAGCTCCATCTGCAGCGACGCCGTGCCGCTGGCCCAGGCGAGCGAGATCGGTGTGGACAGCGCCAGACAGCCCATCAGGACAGACAGGAACACCGTGACCGATTCGATCACTCTCGGACTGGGCCGCACCTGCTTCAACGTAGTCGACCCCCGCCCGCCTGTGGGGGTTTGCCGAGGTGTGTCCGCAGTTCAGCGGCATCGCGGTCCCCACAGGTCACAGCGGTGGGCAACCGACGCTCAGCGCACCCGCAGCGCCGTCAGCCGCCACCCGGTCCGCCGTCCGCGCACCGCACGCGCCGCCAGGGCGAACCGCCGCCCGCCCCGCTCGTACCCGGCGCACAACTCCGCCGCGTCGGCCCCGACCGGACGCACCCGCACCCCGGCCAGGATCGCGGGCCCGAGTTCGCGCCTCGGCGCCAGATCGCCGGTCACCAGGGTGCGCACGGCGGCCAGCACCAGCGGGTCGGCGATGCCGGCCAGCTGCCCGACCGGCCTGCGCCGATCGAGCACCTCGAGAACCGCCCGCAGCGAACGGTCGGCGAATCGTCCCACCTCCGCGTGGATCCCGTCCGCGCGGATCTCGGCGCCTTCGGCGGCATGGTGGATCTCAGCGCCTTCGGCGGCGTGGTGGACCTCAGCGCCTTCGGCGGCGTGCGCGGCCCGCATCGCCAGCCGCACGCCCGCTCCGTGCCGACAACGCGCTCGCACGGAGCCCGCCGCGCCCTCGGCGCCACCGGCATCGACCCGGCCGTTCACCGCCCCCGAACCACGGGCACGTCCGGCAGCCGCGGTTCGCCGCGGCCCGCGCACGCTCGCGCACCGGCCGTCTCGCCCACCATCGGCCCACGGTAGGCCGACCATGCGGGCGGCGGCGTCTGCCCCTGCGTCGCGCGGGCCGGCAGCCGGTGGCCGCGCATCCGGGGTCCCGGCCTCGCGCACGCCGCCGACGGATGACCGGATTCCCGGCCTCCCGGCCTCACCCGCGCGGCCGGGATCGGTCGCACGGCCACGATGCCGCACCACCGGCCGCGCCCCGCGCCGCGGCGGGGCGCCGCCCCGCCCCGGGGGCCACACCCCACCGGACGCGGGCCCACC
>NZ_JARWRU010000227.1 GCF_029867845.1 Nocardia farcinica
TCGCCAGGCTGGCCGGGCTCGTGGTGCTCGGACCGGACGGGGAGTCTATCGGCCGGGTGCGTGACGTCGTCGTGGCCGTCCGCGACGCCCGGCAGTACCCGCGGGTACACGGCCTGGTCGTGGGATTGCCGCCCCGGCCACCCCCGGGGGCCCCCCCCTCCCCCCGCTAACTGGCCGCCCTCGGCCCCCCCCCCGCCCCCGCCACGACGACGCCGCTGCTCTCCGGCGTCGCGGTCAGCGGGGCGGCGGCAACAGCGGGAGCACCCCCTCGGCACTGCGCGCGGCGGTCAGGCAGGCGGCCCTGGTGCGCCCGTCGGCCAGCGGGTGCGCGGCCCGATCCCGCCACGCGCGCACGAGTTCGATCGCGCGTGCCCGCACCAACGCGGGCCGCGCGTCGGCGGGCAGGCCGAGGCGCAGGTGCGGAGCCACGCCAGCGCCGCCGAGCAGGCGGTGCAACTCGGCCAGCTCCGCGGCAGGCAGCGGCAGCGCACCGGCGCGCAGCCGGCACAGCAGGCGCAACTCGGCGAAGCCGTGCACATCGGCGAGCAGGGTGCGCACGCGGGGCAGCAGTGCGTCGGCGGCTGTCCCCGGGCAGGCGGCGAGCACACCGGCCAGCCCGGCGAGCGCCGAATGCGCCCCGAGTTGCCCGGCGCGCTGGGCGAATCGGCTGTCGAGCACCGCGCGCAGCTCCTGGATGCCGCTGCGCTCGGCCAGTTCCGCTGCCAGAGTGGCGCTGTCGGCGACGCCGAGCCGGATCAGCGTGACCGCCATGCGGATTCCGAACATGCCGAACCGCGCGGCCAATGCCATCCGAACCCCCGGATCGACCGGCAGCCGGATGTCGGGACGGGCGAACCGGTCGGCGGAGAGCAGAGCGGCGCCGAGGTCGGCGACGGGCACGCGGGCCAGCGCCTGGAACGCGCGGAACTCCGGCTCCCGCAGGGTCGCCGCGGCGAAGGCCAGCAGACCGGCCACCGGGACGACCGCCTGGCACAGGCCGGTGCGGTCCAGGTCGTCGGCGAAGCGGGCCGCGACCGTGCGGGCGGAGTGCAGGGCGTCGAGACCGCCCGCACCGAGTTCGTCGGCGCGGGAGACCACGCCGATCACCCCGAGCGGGCCGTCCCCGCCGCCGAGCCGCTCCAGCAGGTCCATATCGGCGGCGTCGAGGCGGCGCAGCAGGTAGACCACGGCGTCGGCGCCGGGGACGGGCACCGGGTCGCGCTCGTCGGCCTCGGGGGCCAGCAGCCGCGCGGTGCGCCGGGAGACCTCGCGCGAGAGCGAGGACGTGCCGGGGGTGTCGACGAGGGTCAGCCCGGCCAGCGTCGCGGCCGGCCAGCGCACCTCGAGGTGGTCGACCTCGTGTGGGCCGGGCCGGTTCCAGGCCGGAGCGGACAGGTCGAAGGTCAGCCCGTGCGCGCCGCCACCACGCCGGACCGGGACGGGCGCCACCGCGCCGTCGACGGCCACCGCGTCGACACCGGGCGCGCCGCCGTGCCGATACCAGGTGACCAGACGGGTGCACTCGGTCGCGTCGGTGGGCGCGATGTCCTGGCCGACGAGGGCGTTGAGCAGCGTCGATTTGCCCGCCTTGATCGATCCGGCCAGGGCGACCCGCAGCGGTTCGTCCAGGCGGCGCGCGCATTCGTCGAGTTGCGCCCGCTCGCGCGGCCGGTCGGCCAGCCGGCGGCGGGCCTCGGCGAGCAGCCTGCGCGCCTCGATCGCCGGATCGGCGGTGGTCATCGGCCGCTCCCTCCCCCTGGCGCGGCCATCGCGCCGGTGGCCGCCGGGGCGGAATCCATGAGGTCGGCGTATCTCCGTAGTTCGGCGACCACCCGCAGCCTGCGTTCCAGTTCCGCGCAGCGCCCGGCCCGCTGGGAGGATTCGGTGGCGGCGGCATCCTCGGCGGCGCGCAGCGAGTCGTCGAGGGAGCGCAGGGTGCGCTCGGCGACGCCCGCGTAGTGGTCGCGCAGGGCGCGGTGGATACGGTGCAACCGGTCCTTGGACTCCTTGCCCGCCTGGAAGGCCACGTCGTCGACGAAGCGCCGCACGGCCGTCTTGGCCTCGGCCCGCCTGCGCACCAGCCGCGCCTGCCGATCGTCGCGGAAGGCCTTGCCGCCCACCAGGACACCGGCGCCGAGGGAGATCGGGTTGAACATGGCCAGCCCGGCGAAAGTACTGGCCAGCCCGACCATGAGCACGCCGCCGTAGGAACCGCGCATACCGACCAGCAGCTTGCTGCCGAGCCCGATGTCGGGTTCCAGATCGCCGAGAGTGGCGGCGGCGACCGCCGCACCCGGCGCGAGTCGCGCCCGCACGTCGGGCAGTTCGGCCGCGCCACCGTGGCTGAAGTGCTCGGCCACCCGCTCGGCCAGGGCGGCGGCGCGCTCGTGCGTCCACAGCAGGTTCTCGCCGAGGGCGGCGTCGACCTCCTCGGTGAGCCATTCGGCGATCAGTCCCCAGTGCCTGCCCGGATCGTGATCGTCGATCCATTCCTCACCGGTCCTGGCGATGTCGCGCAGGCGGGCGCGCAGGTCGTGGTCGACATCGCCCGCCAGGTCGGTGACGCCGTCGGCGAGGGTCTGCTGCCAGGCGGCGGTGCGGCGGTGCGACTGCTCGGCGGCGGCCCTGGCGGCGCGAAGTTCGCCGACGGCGGCGGCGCCGCGACCGGGATCGCGCAGCGCCAGCAGCTCACTGCCCAGGGCGAGCGCGAGATGTTCGGCGGCGGAGCGGATGTCACGGGCCAACGCCGCGCGGGCGGCGCGCTGGTCGCGCGCGGCGACGTCCTCCCCCAGGAACCCGTTCAGCTCGCCGTACCCGGATTACAGCCCGCGCCCGCGGTCCCGGGGGCGCAAGGCGTGGGCGCGCAGCCGTGCCGCGACCGGGCCGG
>NZ_JARWRU010000228.1 GCF_029867845.1 Nocardia farcinica
CTCCCAGCCGTTAGCCGCACCCCACATCACCCCCGCAGGGCGCCGATTCCCATGGGCGCGTGGCTCGATCCCCCCGATCACACCCGCCTCCATCGCTGCCACCGCACCTTCACTGCACGGGTTCGCCATGTACAGGATCACCACACACCCGCTCAACACCGTGTGACCTAGACCGGCATGCCAGCCGTCTTCCAACAGGTCACCACTTTCGTGACCGTCACAGCGCGATTTTTCGGCTATCCGCGCGCGGATTCGGCTGGCGCACAGTCGGTTACCGAAAGACCGACCGGGCGGTTCAGCGAGCGAGCAGCAACGCCTCGTGCAGATGGTCGACGGTCAGGCCCATGAGCGAATCGCGCAGCACCCGTCCCGGCGCGCGCGGAACCGGGATCTCGCAGGGCACCACGATCACCGCGCAGCCTGCCGCGGCCGCGGCCCTCGCCCCGGTCGGCGAGTCCTCCACGGCGACGCAGTGGCGCGGATCGACGCCGAGCAACTCGGCGGCACGCAGGTAGGGATCGGGCGCCGGCTTGCCCTCGGCGACCTCGTCCCCGCACACCGAGACGTCGAAGTGGTGCCTGCCGATGGTGTCGAGGCCGAACTCGGTGAGCGAGCGGATGGTGTTGGTCACCAGCGCCATGGGCAAGCCGCTGTCGCGCACCACAGCGAGCGCGTCGGCGGCGCCGGGACGCCACGGGATGTCGCCGGTCATCAGCTCGGCCACCCGCCGCTCCAGGAAGTCACCGGCCTCGGTCAGCGCTCGCGGGGTCGGGTCGGCGCCGAGGCCGTCGAACATGATCCGCAGCGCGTTCGGCCCGGACGCGCCGATCAGCGCGTGCCGCAGCTCGTCGGTCATCTCACCGCCGAGCCGCACCGCCAGCTCGCGCACCGCCACATCCCACAGCTTCTCCGAGTCCAGCAGCGTGCCGTCCATGTCCCACAGGACCGCCGCGAGTCGCCCCGTCATCTGCGTCCTCCCACCATCTGTCCGCCCACGCCCTCAGAGGCCGGAGCCGGAGATCAGCGTGCGATCGCCCTCGCGGGTGACGGTGATCCAGCGGTTCTCCGCCGCGACCGTGCCGTCGGTCTTGACGTAGGCGAGCGAGACGGTCGCGCGGTCGGGCCCGTTCGGGGTGACCGCGTCCACGCTGACCGAGCGGATGGACGACCAGAACGACGAGTAGGAGCCGAAGCCGCCGGTCTGTGCCTGATAACCGGGCGAGAGCTGCGCCCACGCGCCCGCGATGTCGCCGGGCAGCATGGCGTAGTAGTCGCGCGCGAACTCCGCCGCGTCGGCGGGCGCAGGCGCGGCGGTCGTGGTGGTCGGCGCGGCCGTCGTCGTGGTCTGTTCCTCGTCGGAGGTGGCGGATCCGCCGGTGTCGCTGGAGGTACCGGCCGCGGAGGTGGCGCCGGCGGGCACCGAGGGACCGGCCAGGTTCTCCCCCTCGCCGGATTGCCTGGTCAGCAGCAGGACCACCGCCAGCGCGAGCACCGCCACCGCGGCGACGGCGGCCAGCAGCAGCGTGGTCCGGCGCGAACCCTCCCGCTGCGCGGGGGCGGACTGCTGCCCATGACCGCCCACCGGCGCGATCGGCGGGGCGGCGGGCCCGGCGACGGGCGCGGGCGGGGCG
>NZ_JARWRU010000229.1 GCF_029867845.1 Nocardia farcinica
CGTTTCCCACGAAAGAAGTCGAAACCCCCGGGCACCGGCCGGGGGGTTGGTCGTATCCGGGTACGGTTGCCCCGATATCGGCGACGATCCGGGGTGGCCAGCAGTCGGCTCACACCGCGGTGTGCTCGCTGTCCGCGGGACGCCGAGCGGCGCGTGGAGCCGGCGCGAGGCGGGGAACGGAGCGAAACGGGCAGCGGTGGTTCGTGGCAGGGGCGCGCAGGCGTCGATACCGTGAAGTCATGTCGCCGTTGGACCCCATGCCCGCGTGCACCGTCACGGACTGGGACGACCGACGGCGCAAGGCTCGGTTGCGGGAGACCCGGCAGGGGAACCGCGGGACGAGGTTGCGTCGTACCCGGATCGTCCTGACCCGGGTGGGCGCGGCACTGCTGATCGTCTTCACCCTGCTGGTCCAGTACTGGGTCTACGACGTCGCGCCCGAGCGTGCCAGGCTGGCCACTACGGCGCCCGCGCTGCTGCCGGTGGCCCCGCCCGCGGACGAACACCGCTGGGACACCGCTGTGGTCGACATGGTCGGCCTGGGCGGGCTCAATGCCTCCGACACCGCGGCAGCGCTGCCCGCGCTGCGCGATCTCGGGGTGGTGTGGGCGATCCGTTACGACAACCAGGGCATCGACAGCAAGGTCATCGCCGATCTGATCGTGCGCGCGGCGCAGATGTCGGGGGTGCGCAATATCGTGCTGGTCGGCCACAGCATGGGCGGGGTGATCGCGCTCGAGGTGGGCGAGCACATCCACCAGCACAGCGACCGCAGGTTGGTGGCGGTGATATTGGACTGCACGCCCGTGGATCTGAACGCGGTGCGGCCGGAGAGCCGCGGCCGCGGCGAGGACATGTTGCGCTGGATGGGCTGGCTGCCCGGCGCCAGGGAGAGTCGCACGCTGCGCATGCTGGTGGAGACCTATGCCCGCAGGGAACGAATCGTCGACGCCGCGGCCGACCCGATTCCGGGCATTCGCTTCGACGGGCTGCGGGAGGTGCTGACGGAAGTGGCGACGGAAAAGGTGTTCTCCCACAACACGGCCAGCAACGGGCTGATCGAGTCGCAGTTCCGGGCGATCGTGGCCGGCGGCGCGGTGGACAACCTGCGCGCGCTGGCCGAGCCCGCGAACGACACCCCGCGCCCGGCGATCGTGTTCGTGCGCCCCCGCTACGCGAGCAGTGACCGCGTGGTGGACGTGGAGTACTCGCACCGGGTGCTCGTCGAACAGGTCGGCGGGGTGGGCGGCAGCCTGTTGGTGGCACTGCCGCGCGGCACCGGGCACGCCAATCCGCGGCAGGCGCCGGAGCGCTACAACGCCGTGGTGCAGCGTCAGGTGGTGCCTTTCGTGGAGCGGTATCTGGAACAGGGAATCCAGACCGGGACGACCGCCGCACCGCCGTGACACGCGCAGGCGGAAAGCGCTCGCGGGGCGTGGGAGCCGCGGGCGGCTGTTCCCTTGAACGTTCATCCTGGCACTCGGCGTCAAGAGGGATCGGCGGAATACGCCACCGCCGAGCCCGATCGTCGATTGCGAAAAGTGTTGGCCACCAGCGGATCACGCATTTCTGTACATCTGTCTTGTTCGGTTTCCGCTAATTCGAATCATGGTGTCGGCAATGGTGTCGGGCGGGTGGGTGCCGTTGCTTCAATACTCGGCATGTCAGGAACCCGCACCAAGCTCGGCCGCCGTGGCGGCCGTCGGATGACCGCCGTTCTCCTCGCCCTTGCCACCGCGGCGACTCTGGGAATGACCGGCTGTGCCAAGGACGACGGACCGGTGGGGGAGGTCTCGACCGCGCCGCTGTCCACCGAGGTGCCGCCGGGCACCAGGCTGGTGATCGCGGACCAGTCCGAGCGCCTGCAGTCGGCCCTGCGTTTCTCCGGTGAACTCGACAAGCTGCCCTTCGAGGTGGAATTCGCCAACTTCGTCGGCGGCCCCGCCATTCTCGAGGCCTTCCGGGCCGGCGCCGCCGACGTGGCCCCGGTGGGTGACACCCCGCCGATCCACGCGCTCGCCGCGGGCCAGGACGTGCCGATCATCGCCGCCTACCAGACCAGCACCAGCAGCCTGAAACTCGCGGTGGCGCCCGGTGTCTCGGTGCCGACCCTGCGGGATCTGAAGGGCAAGAAGATCGCCTACGCCGAGGGCACCGCCCAGCAGGCCGCCGTGCTCCGGGCGCTGGACAAGGCCGATCTGAGCATCGACGACGTGGAACTGGTGCGGCTGCAGCTGGCCGAGTTCCTCGACGCGGTGCGTGCGGGCCAGGTGGACGTGGCGCCGCTGATCGAGCCGAATGTCACCCGCTTCCTGCGCACCGAGGGCACCTCGCTGGTGCCGGACGAACAGACCCAGGGCATCTACACCGGCCTGGCCTACCTGTACGCCCGGCGCGAGGCCACCAACGATCCCGCCAAGTCGGCGGCGCTGGCGCAGCTGGTCGGCGCCTACGTGCGGGCCTATCAGTGGGTGAATACCCACCCCGAGGAGTGGAAGCAGCGCTACTACGTGGAGAACCAGAAGGTCTCCGTCGAGGACGCCGACCGCATCGTGAAGTCGCTGGGCGACTACGTCTTCCCGCATCTGGACCAGAACCTGATCGACCGTCAGCAGCGCACCATCGACGTCATCGACGCCGCCGGGCATCTGCCTCGCAAGATCCAGGCCTCCGACGGCTTCGATCTGCGCTTCGACGCACTGATCACCGAAGCGGTCACCGAGTCCGGCGCCGCGTTCGAGCCGAAGGAGAAGTAATGGCGACCTTGGAAGCGGCCGGCGTCCTGCGCCGGTTCGGGGGGACCGGCGCCACCGCGGAGGGCACGAAGGCTCCCGGGCGTCCCCGGCGCAAGCTCGGTCCGGGCAAGCAGATCCCGTTCGGTTTCGCAGTCGGCCCCGGCCTGCTCGTCGCGGTCTGGGTGCTCGGCTCCGCGGCCGGCGCGATCGACCCGGAGACGTTGCCCGCGCCGTGGACGGTGCTGCAGACCGCGGGCGATCTGATCGCCGACGGCCGGTTGCAGTCGAATCTGCTGACCTCCCTGCAGCGGGCCGTGATCGGCCTGGTGCTCGGCGTCGCGATCGGCGTGGCGCTGGCCCTGGTCGCCGGCCTGAGCAGGCTCGGTGAGGCGATCATCGACGGGCCGGTGCAGATCAAGCGCGCCATCCCGACGGTGGCGCTGATCCCGCTGTTCATCGTGTGGTTCGGCATCGGCGAGGAGATGAAGATCATCGTCATCACGCTCAGCGTGCTGGTGCCTGTCTACATCAACACCCACGCCTACCTGCGCAGTGTCGACTCCCGGTATGTGGAACTGGCGGAGACGGTGCGGCTGTCGCGCACCGCCTTCGTGCGCAGGATCGCGCTGCCGGGCGCGCTGCCAGGATTCTTCATCGGCCTGCGGCTGGCGGTGACCATCTCGTGGCTGGCGCTGGTCGTGGTCGAACAGGTCAACGCCACAAGCGGTATCGGCTACCTGATGACCCAGGCGCGGACCTACGGCCAGATCGACGTGATCGTCGTCGGCCTGGTGATCTACGGCCTGCTCGGCCTGTTCGGTGACGTCGCGGTGCGTGCGGTGGAAAGGAAGGCACTGTCATGGCGACAGACACTCGGGGACTGAACGTGGTCGGGGCCCGCGGGCTGAGCCGCGGGTTCGGCGATCGCACCGTCCTGCGTGAGATCGATCTGGAGATCGCCCGCGGCGAGTTCGTCGCGCTGCTCGGCCGCTCCGGCTCCGGCAAGAGCACGCTGCTGCGGGCGCTGGCCGAACTCGACGACAACGTGACCGGTTCGGGCGAGCTGCACGTGCCCGCCGAGCGCGCGGTGGTGTTCCAGGACTCGCGCCTGCTGCCGTGGACCCGGGTGCTCGACAACGTGATCCTCGGCCTGGACGGCAAGGACGCGGCCGAGCGCGGCAAGGCGGCGCTGGCGGAGGTCGGGCTGGCCGGGCGGGAGCAGGCCTGGCCGCGGGAGCTGTCCGGCGGCGAACAGCAGCGCGTGGCGCTGGCCAGATCGCTGGTCCGGGAGCCGAAGCTGCTGCTGGCCGACGAGCCGTTCGGCGCGCTCGACGCGCTGACCAGAATCAGGATGCACGTCCTGCTGCAGGACCTGTGCGCCAAGCACAAGCCGGCGGTGCTGCTGGTGACCCACGACGTCGACGAGGCCGTGGTGCTGGCCGACCGTGTGCTCGTCCTGGACGAGGGTGTGATCTCCACCGATCTGCGCATCGAGGTGCCGCGCCCGCGCCGCCACAGCGATCCCGAATTCATCCGTGCCCGTGAGGTTCTGCTCAACGCCCTCGGCGTGGACATCGAACCCGGCGCGACCGCAGTGCTCGAGAAGGAAAAGAAGGCATCATGAGCGAGCAGCCACGTCAGCTGAGCCTGAACGCGTTCATCTACCCCGCAGGCCATCACGAGGCGGCCTGGCGGCATCCCACGGGCAGCCCCGAGCGCATCTACGACATCACCTACTACCAGGAGATCGCGCGCACCGCCGAGGCCGCCAAACTGGACGCGGTGTTCTTCGCCGACGGCCCGGCCCTGCGGTCCAACGTCAGGTACAACGCAGCCTCCGGGCTGGAGCCGATCACCCTGCTGACCGCGATCGCCGCGGCCACCAGCCACATCGGCCTGATCGGCACCGCCTCGACCACCTATTACGAGCCCTACAACCTGGCGCGGCTGTTCGCCGGCCTCGACCACCTCTCCGGTGGCCGGGCGGGCTGGAACATCGTGACCACGGGCACCGATCTCGCGGCCGCCAACTTCGGCCTCGAGTCGCACCCGGTGCACGCCGAACGGTACGCGCGGGCCCGGGAATTCGTGGACGCGGTGGTGGCGCTGTGGGACAGCTGGGAAGACGACGCCATCGTGCTCGACAAGGAACGGGGGATCTACGCCGACACCGACAAGATCCACCCGATCGACTTCGAGGGCGAGTACCTGCGCGTGCGCGGGCCGCTGAACTCCGCGCGCACCCCGCAGGGGCACCCGGTGCTGGTGCAGGCCGGCGCCTCCAACGAGGGGCGCGCGTTCGCGGGCAGGTATGCCGAGGCCATCTTCACCGCGCACCAGCGGCTGGCCGACGCGCAGGCGTTCTACGCCGACATCAAGAAGCGGGCCGCCGATTTCGGGCGCGATCCCCGCCACGTGAAGATCCTGCCCGGCATCAGCCCGTTCATCGGCGACACCGAGGCCGAGGCAAAGCAGCTCGAGCGCGAGTTCAACGAGCTGACGGTGCCGGAGTACGGGCTGAGCCAGCTGGCCGGCATCGCCGGTCGCGATCTGCGGCACCTGGATCTGGACGAAACGGTGCCGGCGGAGTTGTTCGCCGACGCCGGCGACGTGACCGACAACAACCGCAGCCGCCTGCAGGTCGTCGCGGGCATCGTGCAGCGGGAGAACCCGACCCTGCGGCAGTTGCTGCACCGCCTGGCGGGGGCGCGCGGGCACCGCGTGTTCGTCGGCACGCCGGAGCAGGTGGCCGACACCATCGAGGAATGGTTCACCCAGGGCGCGGCGGACGGCTTCAACGTCATGCCGCCGTACTACCCGGGCGGTCTGGAGGTGTTCGCCGAGAAGGTGGTGCCGATCCTGCGGGAGCGCGGGCTGTTCCGCACCGAGTACACCGGTACCACGCTGCGTGACCATTTCGGTCTGCCGCGGCCGGAGAGCCGGTTCGCGCGCACGCCCGCGCTGGTGGGCTGATCGGGCCGACGACGAGCAGGTCGGCACGGCAACAGGCCGGTCCGCGCCCAGGTGGGCGGGCCGGCCGTTCGCCGTGCGGGGAGGGTGCCCCCGACGCGATGGCCGGGGGAAGCGGGGGCTGGGAGCGGGGGTGCCGCCTGGCTAGCGTGAGCGCCGCGGGCGCGGGGGCGGGGGCCGGTAGGGGCATCGTGGCCGCAACCCCCCGCTACGAAAGGCATTTAGGTTTAAAGATGACAGGTAGTCGCAGGCCCCGCCGGGGCGGGGGGGGGGGGGG
>NZ_JARWRU010000230.1 GCF_029867845.1 Nocardia farcinica
CTACTGGTTGGGCGGGGCCCCCCCCCTCGTCTCCCCCCCCCCCCCCCCGGGGGTGCCCCCCTCACCCCCCACCCCCCCGGGCCAAAACCCCGTGTCCGGCGGACGCGGGCAGTGCCCGCCCGGCGCTCGGACTCAGCGCACGCGCCGAGCGCTCAGCTGGAGCGGAACGACACCATGTCCGCCCGATAGTGGGCGTAGGCGAACTCGTGGATCGTGCCGTCCTCGTCGGCGAGCACCTGGTCGCGCACCAGCAGGATCGACCCCGGCTCGATCTCCAGCCTGCGCGCGGTGGCGGCGTCGGCGACCACCGCGTCGATCCAGGTGTCCATCCGGCCGAACTTCTTGCCGTACTGCGATTCGAAGATCGGCGCGATGTGGTCCATGGCCGGGGTGTGTGGCATGAGCGCCACGTTCGGGTTCACCTGGAAGGCCACCAGGGTGCCGATCGGGGTGCCGTCGCGGCGGATGAGATAGTCCAGCAGCCGGATGCGGTCGCCGCTGTCGGGCATGCGCGCCTTGATCAGGCTGTGCGCCGGGATCAGCTGCACGTCCTGCAACAGGTACTCGAGCTGGTCGGTCGCCGGGTCGCCGACCACGTCCTGCACCGGCAGCTGCACCGGCATGCTGTGCACCACGGTGCCGACCTTGCGCCTGCGTGTGACCAGGCCCTCGTCGGAGAGCATCTGCAGGGCGGTGCGCACCGAGGCGCGCGTGGAATCGAGGCGCTCGACCAGCGCCTCCTCGTTCAACTGCTCACCCTCGGTGAGCATTCCGCTCTTGATGGACGAGCGCAGCAACTGGTGGACGACCCGCGCCGAACGCTGGCGGGAGCGCGCCGAACCTCCGACGGCGCGCGGGTGCCGGGCGGGGCCACCGTGATCGGACAGGGGGGCGGCCATGGGCGACTCCTCGGTGGACCGTATGACTCGGAATGCTAGGCCCGATCGTCGCCTTCGGCGCGCCGAAGGTCCTCGCTGTGACCCATTTCTCGGACCGGGCGTTTCGGCTGGACTTGGAGTGCGCTCCAACTCCTAGCCTGGGCTGATGCGATTCGCTTTCAAGACCTCACCGCAGGACACCACCTGGGCCGACATGCTGGCGGTGTGGCGGGCCGCCGACCAGATCGACGTCTACGAGTCCGGCTGGACCTTCGACCACTTCTATCCGATCTTCTCCGACTCCACCGGACCGTGCATGGAGGGCTGGACCACCCTGACCGCGCTCGCGCAGGCCACCACCCGGCTGCGGCTGGGCACCATGGTGACCGGCGTGCACTACCGGCATCCGGCGGTGCTGGCCAACATGGCCGCCACCCTGGACATCATCTCCGACGGCCGCCTCGAACTCGGCGTCGGCGCAGGCTGGAACGAGGAGGAGTCCGGCGCCTACGGCATCGAACTGGGCACCGTCACCGAGCGTTTCGACCGTTTCGAGGAGGCCTGCGAGGTGCTCGTCGGGCTGCTCACCGAGGAGACCACCACCTTCGAGGGCAAGTACTACCGGCTCACCGAGGCCCGCAACAACCCCAAGGGCCCGCAGCGCCCGCATCCGCCGATCTGCATCGGCGGCAACGGCGAGAAACGCACCCTGCGCATCGCCGCCCGCTACGCCCAGCACTGGAACTTCGTCGGGGGCACCCCGGAGGAGTTCACCCGCAAGCGCGAGGTGCTCGCCGCCCACTGCGCCGACATCGGGCGCGATCCGAACGAGATCCTGCTGTCGGCGCAGAAGCGGCTCGACCCCGAACTCGGCTACTCCGAGGTCGTGGACTGGGCCGCGGCGCTGGGGGAGCGCGGGCTGCAACTGGCCATCATCTACCTGCCGCCGCCGCACGACCCGGCCGTGCTGGAACCGCTGGCCGAGGCGCTGCGCGACTCCGGCCTCGGCGACTGAACCCGATCGGCGGCGCGGAATGTGACTGACGCCACTGAGATTCCCTGATTGATCATCGCTCGTTTCGGGTATCTGCCCCCGGCTCGGCTCGCGAAACGGACACGTAGAGTGCCCGGGGAGCGGACCGGGGAAACCCGCGCCGACCGGATGCTCTGTGTGTCCGGCCGGCGGCCACTCGAACCGAAGCCTTCGGTCCGAGCCGATGACGATACGAGGACGGTCATGACGGAAACAGCGGCGGCAGTCGCAGCCACCACGTCGGAGCAGGCCGAGTCGGACGGTCAGGTGGAGCTCAGGCAGCTGCTCGCCGGACTGACGGCCGTGCGCGACGGCGACTTCGGCACCCGGCTGCCGACCGATGCCGACGGACTGCTCGGCGAGATCGCCACCGTCTTCAACGGCATGGTCGACCAGCTGTCGCTGTTCACCTCCGAGGTCACCCGGGTGGCGCGCGAGGTCGGCACCGAAGGCCAGCTGGGCGGCCAGGCCGAGGTGCCGGGCGTGTCGGGCACCTGGAAGGACCTCACCGACTCGGTGAACGCCATGGCGGGCAATCTGACCAGCCAGGTCCGCGACATCGCCCAGGTCGCCACCGCCGTCGCCAGCGGCGACCTGAGCCAGAAGATCACCGTCGACGCCGAGGGCGAGATCCTCGAGCTGAAGCTGACCATCAACACCATGGTCGACCAGCTCTCGTCGTTCGCCGACGAGGTCACCCGCGTCTCCCGCGAGGTCGGCACCGAGGGCAGGCTCGGCGGCCAGGCCGACGTGCAGGGCGTGTCCGGCACCTGGAAGGACCTCACCGAGTCGGTCAACGTCATGGCCGACAACCTCACCGCGCAGGTGCGTTCCATCGCCCAGGTGACCACCGCGGTCGCCCGCGGCGACCTCACCCAGAAGATCCGCGTCGACGCGCGCGGGGAGATTCTGGAGCTGAAGGAGACCATCAACACGATGGTCGACCAGCTGTCCTACTTCGCCGACGAGGTGACCCGCGTGGCCCGCGAGGTCGGCACCGAGGGCAATCTCGGCGGCCAGGCCACCGTGCGCGGGGTCTCCGGCACCTGGAAGGACCTGACCGACAACGTCAATGTCATGGCCTCCAACCTCACCGGTCAGGTGCGTTCCATCGCCCAGGTCGCCACCGCGGTCGCGCGCGGCGACCTGAGCCAGAAGATCACCGTGGAGGCCAAGGGCGAGGTCGCGGCGCTGGCCGGGGTCATCAACACCATGGTCGACACGCTGTCGGCCTTCGCCGACGAGGTGACCCGCGTGGCGCGCGAGGTCGGCACCGAGGGTCAGCTCGGCGGCCAGGCCAGGGTGCCCAATGTGGCAGGCACCTGGAAGGACCTGACCGACAACGTCAACTCGATGGCCAACAACCTGACCAACCAGGTCCGCAACATCGCCCAGGTCACCACCGCCGTCGCCCAGGGCGATCTGACCCGCAAGATCGACGTCGACGCGCGCGGGGAGATCCTCGAGCTCAAGACCACCATCAACACCATGGTCGACCAGCTGTCGGCCTTCGCAGCCGAGGTCACCCGCGTGGCCCGCGAGGTCGGCTCGGAGGGCAGGCTGGGCGGCCAGGCCGAGGTCGAGGG
>NZ_JARWRU010000231.1 GCF_029867845.1 Nocardia farcinica
TTTGGGGGGCGGGGTGGGGGGGGGCGTGGTGGGGGGGGCCGTGTTTGGGGGGGGCCGCGAGCGGCGCCCGGGGGTGGGGGGCCGGGGCCGTCGACACCCCGGCGACGGGCGCGACGGCCAGCGCGGCGGCGGCGGCGAAAGACTTGATGCGCATGATGTGCTCCTGTTTCGGTGTGGTCGTTCTGCCGGTCCGAGTGGTCGATTCCGGCTGCCGAGAAAGAAGCTACGGGCGTCGAAAGCTCTGAACAGCCACCCCAAGGGGGCGATGCCACCCACCCTGCCGGTACTCACCGCCCCCACCCTCGGGCGGGTGCCGCGCCCCCTCGGGGTAGCGCCCGTGTCGGCGAGCGGGCCACTCGCTGTCCTCGTACGCGAACGAGCCCGCCGGATCGACTCCGGCGGGCTCGTACAACCCGGGTCCGTACACCCCCTGTGCGCCACGACCACTGTGCGCCGGACACCTCCGGCGCGAAGAGCTCAGCGCCCCTTGAACTCCGGCGCGCGCTTCTCGAAGACGGCCTGAATGGCCTCGGTCAGGTCCTCCGAGGGCAGGAAGGCGGCGTTCCACGCCGAGACGTAGCGCAGGCCCTCGGTGATGTCGTTCACCCGGCGCTGCTCGAGCACGTCCTTGGCGCCCTGGACCACCAGCGGCGGGTTGGCGGCGATCTCGTTCGCCAGCGCGTGCGCGGCTTCCAGCAGCGCGTCCTTGTCCGGGTACACGTCGTTGACCAGGCCGATCTTCTCGGCGCGGGCGGCGTCGATGTCCTTGCCGGTGTAGGTCAGCTCGCGCAGGTGGCCCTCGCCGATGATGCCGGGCAGGCGCTGCAGCGAGCCGACGTCGGCGACGATGGCGACCTTGGCCTCGCGGATGCTGAACTGCGCGTCGGCGCTGGCCAGGCGGATGTCGGCGGCCGAGATCAGGTCGACGCCACCGCCGATGCACCAGCCGGCCACCGCGGCGATGACCGGCTTGGAGCAGTCGGCGACCGAGTTGATGGAGGCCTGCAGGCGGCGGATCTCCTTGAGGAAGTCGGTGCGCGGCGCGGCAAGCGCGCGGTCGGCCAGCAGCGGGCCGAAGGTGCCCGACATGGCGGGCAGATCGAGCCCGTAGGAGAAGTGTTTGCCGCTGCCGGTGAGCACCACGGCGCGGACCTGCGGGTCGGTGTCGAGCTGGGCGAAGATCTCCGGGAGCTCTCGCCAGAAGTCCGGTCCCATCGCGTTGCCCTTGCCGGGGCCGGTCAGGGTCACCCGGGCGACATGGCCGTCGATCTCGACGGTGAAAGCCTGCCAATCAGTCATCCGCCCAGCGTATCGGCTGCCTGACGGCGTACGAATCCGCCTCCGCCGTACCCGCCCGCCGCCGTGGATTTTCCTTCCCCCTGGATGGAATTCTCGACCCGTGCCGAATACCGGGGCATTCGCACAGGTCAGCGACGGGTTCGCGCACTCGGCGGCGAGGAGGGCATACCACGGGGACCGTCCGTGGCGGCGGGGAGCAGCGTAGCTTTCGAAGGGTGAGTGAAGTACCCCCGCCCGATACGGGCCTGAAAGTCCCCGACGACGTCAGCGGCATCACCGCCGACCAGTACCGGGCGTCGATGCGACACTACCCGGCAGGCGTCACCGTCGTCACCCTCGACTCCGCGAACGGCCCGGTCGGCTTCACGGCCACCTCGTTCGCCTCGCTGTCGCTGGAACCGCCGCTGGTCTCGTTCAACATCGCGCACACCTCGTCGAGCCTGCAGGCGCTGCTGGCCGCCGACTCGGTGGTCATCCACTTCCTCGGCGAGCACCAGCGCCACATCGCGCAGCGGTTCTCCCGGACCGCCGCCGAGCGCTTCGCCGACACCTCGCTGTGGACCACGCTGGACAGCGGCGAGCCGATCCTGCACGGCACCCCGATCTGGGTGCGCGCGGCGGTGCACCAGCGGATCGCGGTCGGCGACCACACCATCTTCATCGGCCTGGTCACCCGCGTGCACGACGACACCGGTGAGCGCCCCGCGGCCTCGCCGCTGCTGTACTACAACGGCCGCTACCACCGCCCCTCCGAACTGGAGGGATGATCCGGTGAGCAGCTGCTGTACCAGCCCCCGGGCGCTGCGCTCGGGGATCGGAAGGGCCCGTTCAGCCGACGCAGGGCGCGGCGCCGGCCGTGGCGCCGACGGTCAGCGGTCGCGTCTCGGGCACCGGGTTCCAATGCCCGCCGACCTGGTCATATTTCCAGCCTGCTCCGGCTTGGACGAACCGGGCGACAGCCTCGACGAGACGGTCGACCTGCTCGGCGGTGGTGCCGAGCCCGATACTCGCCCGTAGCGCCGCGCCGACGCCCAGCCGCGCCAGCAGCGGATGGGCGCAGAACCGGCCGTCGCGCACACCGATGCCGTGCTCGGCGGACAGATAAGCCGCCACCTGGCCGGGTTCGGCCCCGTCCACGGTGAAGGCGACGATGCCGACGCAGGCGGCGCAGCCGACGCAGTCGGCGCAGTCGGCGCAGTCGGCGCAGTCGGCGCAGTCGGCGCAG
>NZ_JARWRU010000232.1 GCF_029867845.1 Nocardia farcinica
GCGCCGCGGCCGGGCGGCGGCCCCGCCGCGCGGCCGCCGCTTCGGGCGAGTAGCCGCCGCGCCGCTCCGGCCGTCGCTTCGGTACGCCGGTGTCGTTTTCGAAAGGAAGGCGACACCGGCGTCGGTGTACCCGGGCCTGGCCATGGACGGCTGCCGAGGATCGTTCGCCCGGTCAGGGCTGCTCGGCGTTGCGGTCCGGCCCGCGCAGGTCCGGGATGTGCACGGCGTTGCGGAGGGCGGCGAGCCAGGGGCGGGACTTCGGTGGTTTGGCCGGGCGGTCGGGGTCGACGGGGGTGTCGGTGACCTCGTAGCGGCGGATGTAGGCCCCGGCGAAGGCCTGGACGGTGGCGGTGACGGGGATGGCGAGCAGGGCGCCGGTGGCGCCGAGCAGGGCCGCGCCGGCCAGGACGGCGCCGAAGGCGACGGCGGGGTGCATGTCCAGGGTGGTGGCGGTGATGCGTGGTTGCAGGACGTAGTTCTCGAACTGCTGGTAGACGAGGATGAAGCCGAGGATCCACAGGGCGGCGCGCGGGTCGTCGACCAGGGCGACGATGACCGGGACGGCGCCCGCCAGGTAGGTGCCGACGGTGGGGATGAACTGGGAGACCACACCGACCCACAGGGCCAGCGCCAGCGCCGAGGGGATGTCGAGCACGCGCAGCGCCACGTAGTGGGCGATGGCCGAGCAGAGGGCGAGCAGGCCCCGGGAGTAGATGTAGCCGCCGGTCTTCTCCACGGCGATGTCCCAGGCGCGCAGCACGTGCACCTGTTTGCGCGGCGGCAGCAGCGAGCACACGGCGTTGCGGAAGCGCGGGCCGTCCGCGGCGAAGTAGAAGGTGAACAGCAGGATGCCCAGGCCCTGGAAGAGCGCGCCGAGGGCGGCGGTGCCGATGCCCCAGGCGTTGCCGGCGAAACCGACGATGTACCCCTCGAGCTGGCCGCTCCACTCGGTGGCGTAGTTGCGGATGTCGTCGGCGGACAGCTGGGTGCCGAAGGTGCGGTTGATCCAGTCCACCAGTTGCACCGCGTTGGTCGGCGCGTTCTGCACCAGCGAGGTGATCTGGTCGACCAGCAGTGTGCCGAGCGCGCCGAAGAAGGCGGCGATGACGGCGATCAGGCCGACGAACACGATGCCGGTGGCCGGTCCGCGCCGCATGCCGCGCGCGGCCAGCCAGTTCACCGCCGGTTCGATGGCGAAGGCCAGGAACAGCGAGATCAGCAGGATGGTGAGCAGGCTGCGCAGCCGGTCGAGCATCCACAGGCCGAACATGAGCGCGCAGACGGTGGCCGCGGCCAGCAGGAAGGCGCGCACCAGCCATGGGGGTGTGGCGATGTCGACCTCGGTGCGCGAGTTCGCGCGTGGGGGCTCATTTCTCGCACCGCCCGGCCGCGGCAGGGCCGGGGCGTTCGCGGCCTGCGGTGTGCCCGCGGCGTCGCTCCCGGCGGCGTTGTCCCCGCTGGGAGTGCCCCGGGGGGCGTTCGCGTCGTTCTCGTGGTCGGACACGTCTCGTACGGTAGCGATCCGGGCCGCCCGGCGCGCCGTACATGCCGGGTCGCTTGCCACAACGTGGCGGACGCGACACGGGTGCCCGCGCGGCTCCGCGTGTCGATCGCAGGCCCGGATCGTCGGTCTAGATGGTGGCGGCGTCGATGACGAACCGGTAGCGCACGTCGCTGTCGACCACCCGGTCGTAGGCGTTGTCGATCTCGTCGGCGGCGATGACCTCGATCTCGGCGCCGATGCCGTGCTCGGCGCAGAACTCCAGCATCTCCTGGGTCTGGGCGATGCCGCCGATCATGGAACCGGCCAGCGAGCGCCGGAACGCGGCCAGATGGAAGCTGCGCAGGGTGGTGGGGTTCTCCGGCATGCCGAGCTGGACGAAGGTGCCGTCGCGGCGCAGCAGGCGCAGATACTTCTCCACCGGCAGGTCGGCGGAGACGGTGTTGAGGATCAGGTCGAAGCGGTTGCGCAGCTCGCGGAAGGTCTGGTTGTCGGAGGTGGCGTGGTAGTGGTGGGCGCCGAAGCGCTTGCCGTCCTCCTGCTTGCTCAGCGAATGGCTCAGCACCGTGACCTCGGCGCCCATCGCCGCGGCCAGCTTGACGCCGATGTGGCCGAGCCCGCCCATGCCGACGATCGCCACCCGCTTGCCCGGCCCGGCCGCCCAGTGCCGCAGCGGGGAGAACAGGGTGATGCCCGCGCACAGCAGCGGCGCGGCCACATCGAGGCCGATGCCCTCGGGGATGCCGAGCACGAAGTGTTCGGTGACCACGATCCGGGTGGAGTAGCCGCCGAGGGTGTAGCCGCCGGGCTGCACGGATTCGTCGACCGGGTGGTTGTAGGTCTGCACCGCGCCGCGCAGGCAGTACTGCTCCTCGTCGGCCAGGCAGTTCTCGCATTTGCCGCAGGAATCCACAAGACAGCCGACGCCGACCCGGTCACCGGGGCGGAAGCGGGTGACCGCGCTGCCGACGGCGGCGACGACGCCGGTGATCTCGTGGCCGGGCACGCAGGGGTAGCGGGCGCTGTGCCACTCGTTGCGGGCGGTGTGGATGTCGGAATGGCAGATGCCCGCGTACTTGACGTCGATGACCACGTCGTGCGGGCCGGGCTCCCGGCGCTCGACGGTGATCTTCTCGAACGACCCCTCCGGCGAGGACAGGGCGTAGGCGGCGGCAGCGGTGCTCATGCGTACATCACTACCGGCGCATGCGCCCGAATGCCAACCGATCGAGCGAATCCACGGTCACAATGGGACCAGTTCCGGTCGCCGGACCGGGTGAGGCGGAGGGCGCATGCACGAGGATCGGCGAGGTGGCGGGACGACCGCCGTACTCGTGATCGTCGCCCTGGTGGTCACCGGCTTCCTCGGTTTCGGCGACGGGTGGCCGTGGGAGCGCTCCGGTCCCACGGTCGCGACCGTCACCCGTCCACCCGCGCCGCCGCTGGGCCAGGCCGCGGTGGCGGCCGCGCGGACCCCGGCGATGGTGCACATCACCACCAGGACCCGGGGCCCCGGGCCGGGCGCGGGGGGGGGGGGGCAGGGGGTGACCCCCCGCGGCCCCGGTGGGACCCGCCCGCACGGGGTGCA
>NZ_JARWRU010000233.1 GCF_029867845.1 Nocardia farcinica
GGGGGGGCTTTCTCCCCCCCCCCCCCGCCGGGCCGGGGGGGGGTTGCACCCCGGGGGGGGGGCGCCCCCCCCCCCCCCGCCGGCCCCCACCCCCCCCCCCCCCGGCCCCTTCACTCCGGGCCCCCGGGCCGAGGGGCCTCACACCAGCTTCCGTGGTATTCGGCGGTGCCAGTCCTGGGAGTGGACTCGGGTGCGGACGGAGCGCGGGTCGTCGTCGGGGTCGCCGAGTTCATAGGCGTCGAGCTGGGCGTCGATGACGAATTCGGTGGCGGTGCAGCGCAAGGTGGTGTGGGTGGTGACCTCGGTGCGCCAGTCGTCGCGCGCGAAGCCACGGACGGTGCGGGTCTCGCCGCGCACGGAGGTGGGATCGTTGCCGCGGAAGCTGAACCACTCGGTGGTGGCACGGCGCACCAGGGTGCCGGTCTCGTCGAGTCGCTGGGTGCCCATGTCGTTCTCGATCTCGAGGGTGGAGACGCCGGTGGCCAGATCGCGTTCGACCTTCCAATGGTGCCTGCCCGGCTCGAGGCGGGTGACGGGGGCGTGCGGCGCGGTCTCGGGGTCGCCGAAGGGCCGCAGCCGGGCATCCTCCGCGCGCGGCGGGCGGTGCGGGAGGGTGAGCACGCTCTCGCCGGTGGTCACCGACACCATCGCCGGTTCGGGCGACGGCCAGGCCAGCGGCCAGTACGAGGTGGACAGCGACAGCGACAGCCGGATGCGGTGGCCGGCCGGGAAGGCGTGCGCGGTGCCGTTGAGCGTCAGCCTGACCCGGTAGGAGCGACCGGGTTCGAGCGGGCTCGGATCGCCGCTGCCGTCGCGGTGAGTGAGATCGAGCAGGCCGTAGGTGACGCGGGTGGCCTCCCCGTTCGGGGCCACATCGGACAGCCGGACCGCCACCATCGCCTGCGGGCGGTCGGCGGAGACGGTCAGGTCGAGGGTCGGCAGGCCGAGGATCTCGAAGGCCTCGTCCAGTTCCTCGGTCTCGAAGACCAGTGAGCCGCCGTCCTCCTCGCGCTGATCGGAGGGCAGGTCCGGGGTGGCGGCGTAGGAGGCCCACTTCCCGGCGAACATGCCGACGCTCAGCGGCGACTGCACCCTGGCGACACGCCGCGGCGTCCGGTCGGCTGACTTCTCGGCCAATCCGTACCGGGTGAGGGTGTACTCGCGCGGGGTCACGTATGGCGAGGGCCAGCACGGTTCGCCGACCCAGCGGCCTGGCCGGTCCTCGTAGGAGGGCTGCGGGGAGATGCTGTCCTGCAGCCGGGCGCGCAGCATCGGAGAGGTTGTCCGCCAGCACGCAGCCACCCATGTAGTGCATGTTGTCGACGTAGAGGTCCTCGGTGGCCGAGGCGCTGATGATCGCCTTGAGCGCCTGCGGCCGATGCGCGGCGACCTGGAGGCTGTTGAACCCACCCCACGAGATGCCCATCATGCCGACATTGCCGTCGCACCACGGCTGTTCGGCGAGCCACTCGATCACCTGGCAGGCGTCGTCGTGCTCGGTCTCGAGATATTCGTCGAACAACACGCCGTCGGAGTCGCCGCTGCCGCGCATGTCCACGCGCACGCTCACATAGCCGTGGCCCGCCAGGTACGGATGGTTGAGCGAGTCCCGCTCTCTGGTCAGGTCGCGCTTGCGGTAGGGGATGCACTCGAACACCGCGGGCAGTGGCTCGTCGGTGACCGGCCGCCAGACCCGCGCCGCCAGCCGGGCGCCGTCGCGCATCGGGATGAAGACGTTCTCGATCTCCCGGACCCGGTACGGGAACTTCTCCACGACCTGCACTCAGCCGACCTCCTGGAACTCGAACGACAGGGCATCGAGGCAGTCCCGATAGCGCTGCTCGAGCGCCTCGGAATCGGCGGCGCCGAGATAGAGGGTGGCCAGCTTGTAGCGGTAGGCGTCCTGGTTGGGCAGCTCGGAGAGCCGGTCGCCCTCGGCGACGGTGACGTGCACGATGGAGCCGGGAAAGCGGCGACACAGCTGCTCGATCTCGGCTTCGCCCGGGACGCGGGTGACGATGCCGTCCTCGTAGCGGGGAACGAAACATTGTGCCGCGACCGGGAACTCACCCTTGCGATGCGGCATGCGCGGCGGCAGCCCGAGCGCGATGTCGATGGCGACGGTGTGGTTGGAGGCGCCGTCGACCTCCACGAACAGGTCGCTGTGTGACTGGGAGATGCGGGTGTTGACTTCGATGAGCCACAGCCGGCCGGTGTCGGCGTCCCACATGAACTCGGAGTTGAAGCAGCCGTTGTCGAAACCGGCGTGCCGCAGACAGCGCTCGGTGACGTCGATCATCTGCTGCTGCACATCGGCGGGCACGGTGCGCGCCGGATAGTCGAGGTGGTCGAAACTGTGGCCCGCGGCGTCCTTGCGCATGTCGAACACCCCGTGCACGTGGTACTCGCATGCGTTCGACCGCCTCGGTGAATTCCTCCGCGTCGCGCACTTCGAATTCCAGCTGGGAGGAGTGCGACTTGATCGGCTTCACCCAGAAGGGGAAAGGCAGGTCGATACGGTCGAGCGCGTCGGGGTCGAACGGGTCGAAGGCACGGAATTCCGCCACGCATTCGGGCACGACCTGGCGTTGCAGCACCCGGCTCCACAGTTTGTGCTCGGTCCGCAGAGCGCTCTCCAGGCTGGGCGAGGGCAGGCCGAATTCCGCGGCCAGGATCGGCACGATGACACTGGTGGGGAAATCCCAGTGCGCGATGATCGCGTCCACCCGGCCCGGGAATTCGCGCAACCTGGTCCGGCAGGCGTCGAGCAGTTCGTCGAAATCGTAGGACTCGGCGGAGATCAACGTCTCGTAGTCGAGCAGTCGTGCAGGGCCATTCCGCCGGGCACATCGACGGTGCTGATTTCGGCGCGTTGCATGTCGGTCAGTGCGGGAACGAACACATTCTTCATCACGGAAAGGGGCTAGCCGGTCGCGTCGGCCCCGAACGGGGACGGCTTGTGGCGCGGGCCCGTTCCGGTGCGCGAGATCGCGGCCTCTCGCAGGTCGACGCCCGAACCGACTGGTCGGAGTTCGCCCTGCGCCGCACCGGGGATTGCCGCACACTGACTCCCATGAACAAGCCAGCTTCCCGGACGAGCGGACCGTTCCGGTGGAACCAGGTGGACACGGGAGCGGTGATCTCACCCGGCGAGCGGCTGAGCTGGCCGCGGACGGTCGGCATCGGGTTGCAGCATGTGGTGGCGATGTTCGGGGCCACCTTCCTGGTGCCGGTGCTCACCGGGTTCCCGCCGTCGACGACGCTGCTGTTCTCCGGTGTCGGCACGCTGCTGTTCCTCATCATCACCGGCAACCGGCTGCCGAGCTATCTCGGGTCGAGTTTCGCCATCATCGCGCCGGTGCTGGCGGCGACCGCGTCGCAGGGGATGGGCGCGGCGCTGGGCGGGATCGTGGTGGTCGGCCTGCTGCTGATCGTGATCGGCGTGGTGGTGCAGTTCGCGGGCACGCACTGGCTGGAGGCGCTGATGCCGCCGGTGGTGACCGGCACGATCGTGGCGCTCATCGGCCTGAACCTGGCGCCGACGGCGAAGATGAACTACGAGGCGGACGCGATCACCGCGACGGTCGTGCTGGTGCTGCTGGTGCTGTGCCTGGTGTTGTTCCGCGGCCTGATCGGCAGACTCGCGATCGTGGCGAGCGTGGTGCTCGGTTACCTGTTCGCGCTGGCGCGCGGCGAGGTGGACACCTCGAAGATCGAGCAGGCCGCGTGGATCGGCCTGCCCGATTTCCACGCCCCGTCGTTCCATCTCGCGGTGCTGCCGATGTTCCTGCCGGTGGTGCTGGTGCTGGTGGTGGAGAACATCGGGCACGTCAAGTCGATCACCTCCATGACCGGCATCGACTACGACAAGAAGATGGGCAGGGCGATCGCCGCCGACGGCGTGGCCACGGTGCTCGCGGGCAGCGGCGGCGGATCGGCGACGACCACCTACGCGGAGAACATCGGCGTCATGGCCGCCACCAAGGTGTATTCGACCGCGGCCTATTGGGTGGCGGGCCTGGCGGCGATCCTGCTGAGCCTGTCGCCGAAGGTCGGCGAGGTGATCGCGTCCGTCCCGGCCGGTGTGCTCGGCGGCGTCACCACCGCCCTCTACGGCCTGGTCGGCATTCTCGGCGTGCACATCTGGGTGAGCAATCGCGTCGACTTCGGCAAGCCGGTCAACCAGTTCACCGCCGCCATCCCGCTGGTCATCGGCATCGCGAATTTCGAGTGGGCGATCGGCGACCTGGACTTCAGCGGCATCGCGCTCGGCGCCTTCGCCGCGCTGGCGATCTATCACGCCATGCGAATCCTCGGCGGGTGGCGCGGCACCGTGGCGCCCGACCACGTCACCGAGGTCACCTACATCGAGGACGTCCCGCTCACCGGCGTCGAGCACGAACCGGCGACCGGCGTCGAGGAGGAACCGGCCACCGGTGAGGCCGATCGCACGGCCACCGAACACGAACGCTGACCGGTCCCGGCCGACTACCCGCGGCCGTCCACGTGCAGGTCGAGAAGCTGCTCGAAGAACCCGCCGATACCGCGGGCGCGATCCACCAGGTACACCTCGAGAATCCAGTGGCACTGTTTGCCGGTCGGGTCGAGGCGGCGCATCGGCAGGTCGGAGCCGGGCGTGATGTAGGAGTCGACGCCGGTGCCGACGATCTTCTTGTGCGGGAACTCCCCCACCAGGTGACCGGCGATGGGTGCGGAGAACTCCCAGCCCGACGCGGCGGCACGGGCGACGGTCCAGTCGTAGAGCTGGGCGCCGGTGATGTCGGGGTGCTTGTCGAAGCGCTCGCGCGCCTCGTGCCAGAGCGGCTCCAGCGCGTCGCGCAGGGCGAGCTTGGCGGGATCGTCGCCGAGGACATAGGTGCGGCCGAAGTCGGCCTCCCATTCGGCGAAGATCGGCCCGAAATCCAGGTAGCAGATGTCGTCGGCGGCCAGGACCCGCTCGGGCGGGTCGGCCGCGAACGGCTCGAGGGTGTTGACGCCCGCCCGCACCAGCCGCTTGTGCCAGTAGCGGCGGGTGCCGAACATCTCCTCGGCCAGGTCGCGCACCGCGTCGCTCACCTGGGATTCGGAAGCCCCCGGCACGACGATGCCGCGCGCGATCACTTCGTCGAACAACGCCACGGCCTTGGCCTCGGCCTCCCGCAGCGCGGACACCCGCCGCGCCTCGGCAGCCTCTTCGAACCCCATGCGCCCCACCCTAGCGGCGCGGGCGCACCTGCCCCCCCCCCAGCCCCCCCGGCCGCCCCCCCCCCCCCGGCGCGCGGAGCAGCCGCGGGACCGGGGCCGGGGGGGG
>NZ_JARWRU010000234.1 GCF_029867845.1 Nocardia farcinica
GTTTTTGGGGGTGTCTCGGTTTGCGGCGCCCCGCGCCCCCGCCCCTCGGCTATTTCGCGGACCGCGCCGGATTCAGGACGGGCGGCCCGCCTTGGGCATCGTCTCCTGCACCAGCGCCCACAACAGGTCGGCCAGCAGATGGTGCACCTGCTCGCGGCTGAGGTTGCCGCGGGTGATCCATTCCCGCCCCGCGGCTTTCACCAATCCGCCGTAGGCGCGCACCATGGCCCGCAGCTGCGGGTCGTGTGCCGAACCCGCGAGGCCGACCATGCACAGCGTGCGCTCGGCCGCGGCATCGTCGGCCTGGTCCAGGATCTGCTGGACCTCCGGGTCGTCGCCGACGCCCTCGTGACTGGTCACCTTCACCCAGGTGCTGCCGTGCTCGGCGATGGTGTCGAGCAACCAGCGCACGCCTGCGTCGACGCGCTCGCGCGGGGTGCCCGCGGGCACCGGCATGTCGTCACCCCGCGGCAGGGTCACCATGCGGCGGACCACCGCCAGGTAGAGATCGCGCTTGTTGCCGAAATAGTGGTTGATCAGCCCCCGGGCGACCCCGGCGCGCGCGGCGAGCTCGGCGGTGGACACGGCCGCGTAGGGCCGTTCGCCGAACATCTCGATGGCGCACGCCAGGATCTGGGCTCGGCGCTGATCGGGTTCGAGGCGTTTCCGGCGGCCCGGTTCCGCGGCACGGGCCGGCGCCGCGGAACGACCGGACACGTCAGAGTGACCGGGCAATGAGATCCTTCATCACTTCGTTGCTGCCCGCGAGGATGCGCAGCACGCGGGCACCGGTGTACAGCTCCGAGATCGGATACTCGGTCATGTAACCGTAGCCGCCGAACAACTGCAGGCAGCGGTCGACCACGATGTTGAGCTGGTCGGTGATCCAGTACTTGGTCATCGCCGCGGTCGGGATGTCCAGCTCGCCGCGCAGGTGCTTGGCGATCGACTCGTCGAGGAAGGTGCGGGCGACCTTGGTGATGGTGGCGCACTCGGCGAGCTCGAACTTGGTGTTCTGCATCGCGTACAGCGGCTTGCCGAAGGCCTCGCGGCCCTTGGTGTAGTCCAGGGTGAGCTGGACGGCCTTCTCCATCATCGGCACCGCGATCACGGCGGTGACCAGCCGCTCCTGGGCCAGCAGCTGCATCATCTGGTAGAAGCCCTGCCCCTCGGCGGTGCCGAGCAGGTTGGCGGCGGGCACCCGCAGGCCGTCGAAGAACAGCTCGGCGGTGTCCTGGCCCTTGCCGCCCATCTTGCTGAGGATGCGGCCGCGCTTGAAGCCGGGAGTGTCGTCGCTCACCTCGGCGAAGATCAGCGAGACGCCCGCCGCGCCCTTGGTCGGGTCGGTCTTGGCGGCGATGATGATGCCGTCGCAGAGCCAGCCGTTGGTGATGAAGATCTTGGAGCCGGTGATGACGTACTCGTCGCCCTCGCGCACCGCCCTGGTCTTGATGTTCTGCAGGTCGGAGCCGGTACCGGGCTCGGTCATGCCGATGGAGAGCACCATCTCGCCGCTGGCGGCCTTGGGCAGCACCCGCCGCTTGAGCTCCTCGGTGCCGAACTCGGCGATATAGGGCGCGATGATCGAGCTGTGCACCGGCATGCCGAGCGCGCCGTCGCCCGCCCTGGTCTGCTCCTCGATGATGGCGGCCTCGTGCGCGAAGGTGCCGCCGCCACCGCCGTACTCGGTGGGCACCGCGGCGCACAGCAGGCCGAGCTCGCCCGCCCGGTTGTACAGCGCGCGGTCGGGATGCCCCTGCGCGACGAACTTCTCCTCGTGCGGGACGACCTCCTTGTCGAAGAAGTTGCGGGCGAGTTCGCGTACCGCCTCGACCTCGTCGTCACTCCACGGGGCGCGTGCCATGCTCACGATCCTTTGCTCGATCTGCTCGATGTGTTCGACATCGCCCGGCCTCGATCGCCGGGACCTCGGCATCAGATTCCCAGCACTATTGGCGAATTGTCAACAGCGGTCGCACACGCGCCCGGATCGGAGCAGTCGCCGTTTGCGACAATGGTTGCTCGCGTTCCCGGTGGCAGGGCGGCGATCCGCCGCGTTCCCCACCCCCAGCTCACGAAGGATGTCCGAAGACCCGATGGCCGAACACCGTATCGATCCCGACGACTTGGCCACCTGTCTGCGGGTACTGGATCAGGCGGCCGGCCTCGACAAGGACCATTCGGATTCGATCGCCGTGCAGCGCGCCGTCGGGCACATGTTCAAAAAGCTCAAGCAGCGCAGGCGCGAGGAGGCGCGGCGCCGGGTCGCCGAGAACGACCGGGCCGTGGTCGCGGCCACCGCCACCGGCTCGCCCAACCGCATCGACGACGAGACCGCGGGCATCCCGCTGACCTCGACCGCCAAGGGCGCCAGCGCGGGCACCCTGATCCGCTCGCGGCCGTGCTACATCTGCAAGCAGCACTACACCAGGGTGGACGCCTTCTACCACCAGCTGTGCCCGGACTGCGCCGCCTTCAGCCACGCCAAGCGCGACGCCCGCACCGACCTGACCGGCCGCCGCGCCCTGCTGACCGGCGGGCGCGCCAAGATCGGCATGTACATCGCGCTGCGGCTGCTGCGCGACGGCGCGCACACCACCATCACCACCCGCTTCCCCAACGACGCGGTGCGCCGTTTCGCGGCCATGGAGGACAGCGCCGACTGGCTGCACCGGCTGCGTGTGGTCGGCATCGACCTGCGCGACCCGGCGCAGGTGATCGCGCTGGCCGACGATGTCGCCGCGCGGGGACCGCTGGACATCCTGATCAACAACGCCGCCCAGACCGTGCGCCGCTCGGCGGGCGCCTACAGCGCGCTGGTCGAGGCCGAGTCGGCGCCCCTGCCCGCCGGTGCGCTGCCCGAGGTGATCAGCTTCGGCAAGACCATGCAGCCGCACCCGAGCGCGCTGACCGCCTCGCTGACCCCCTCGCTGCTGTCGGCGCCCTCGCTCACCGCCGCCCACGTGGCCGAACTGGCGCTGGTGGCCGGGTCGGCCCCGCCGGAACGCATCTCGCGGGGCGTGGCCATCGACGCGGGTGGGCTGGTGCCGGATCTGGCGCACACCAACAGCTGGGTGCAGACCGTGGGCGAGGTCGACCCGACCGAGCTGCTGGAAGTGCAGCTGTGCAATTCGGTGGCCCCGTTCATCCTGGTGTCGCGGTTGCGCCCGACCATGGCGGCCTCACCCGCCAGGCGCAAGTACGTGGTCAACGTCTCGGCGATGGAGGGGCAGTTCAGCCGCGGCTACAAGGGGCCGGGCCATCCGCACACCAACATGGCCAAGGCGGCGCTGAACATGCTCACCCGCACCAGCGCCACGGAGATGCTCGAGAGCGACGGCATCCTGATGACCGCCGTGGACACCGGCTGGATCACCGACGAGCGCCCGCACTACACCAAGGTGCGCCTGGCCGAGGAGGGCTTCCACGCGCCGCTGGACCTGGTCGACGGCGCGGCCAGGGTCTACGACCCGATCGTGCAGGGCGAGAACGGCGTGGACCTCTACGGCTGCTTCCTCAAGGATTACCGGCCTTCGCCCTGGTGAGCGGGCCTACCCTTGGCGTATGGGCTACCGCCTGCTCGCCGATCTCACCGCGTGCGCGCACTTCGCGTTCGTGGCCTACGTGGTGCTGGGCGGATTCCTGGCGTGGTGGCGGCCGTGGGCGTTCTGGCCGCATCTGGCCGCGGCCGGCTGGGGGCTCGGCTCGGTGGTGGCCGGTTACGACTGCCCGCTGACGGATCTGGAGAACTGGGCCCGCAGGCGGGCCGCGCCCGCCGCGCCGTCGGCGGCGGATCGTCCCGTGCGGTGACCGCCCGCGCCGACCGCCTCGTCCACGACCCCGCTCAACCCAGGACGCGGGTCACCAGGGCGGCGACCTCGTCGGGTCGTTCGTCGAGGTAGAAGTGACCGCCGGGGAAGGTCTCGCGCCGGAACGCCGCGGCGGTGAAATCGGCCCATTCGTCGGCCTGTTCGACGCTCATGGTCGGATCCCCGGTGCTGACCAGCGCGGTGACCGGGCAGCGCAGCGGCTCGCTGGAGCGGCGGGCGTAGGTCTCCACGGCCTGGTAGTCGCCGCGCTGGGCGGGCAGCACGATCTCGGCCAGACCGGGTTCGGTGCGCAGCACCGCGATCGGGGCCGGGTCGGCGGCCAGGCGTTCGAGATCGGCGATGAGGTCCTCGTCGGAGCCCAGATGCAGCCTGCGCGTCTCGACGAAGCTCGGCGCGGGCCGCCCGGAGACGAACAGCCGGGCGACCGTGCGCCCGGCGGACTCCAGCCGCCGGGCGGTCTCGTAGGCGACGGTGGCGCCCATGCTGTGCCCGAACAAGGACAGATTCGCCACCTCGGGCTGGGCCAGCAACTCTTCGGCGATCCGGTCGGCCAGTTCGTGCAGATCGGTGACCGCGGGCTCGCCCAAACGATCTTGACGCGCCGGGTACTGCAGCGCGAGGACGGCGATGCCCGGACCGACGCGATCGGCCAGATTCCGATAGGCCGTGGCCGAACCGCCCCCGGGAGGGAAACACACCAGGTGGTGGCGGGGCGAGGCCTCGATACGCAAGGCGCGCAGCCAATCGGTGGCCGTGATCGCACTCTCCACGTCGATCTCCTTCTGCTTGTAACCGCTAGTCTCGGACTGGTGAACGCGCACAATCGGCTGGTCCACGAGTACGAATCCGGAATCGGCGTCCCGGCCTCCGGCATTATCGATTCGCCCGATCCCGGCAGCAATCTCGCTGCGACACTGCCGGTGTGGACACTGGCCGCGGGTTCGGTGGCCTCCGTCGCGGCCGCGGCCAATCGTATGCGCGACGCGCACGGTCTGGCTCCCGTGACCCATCGGATCGATCCCGAGCGCATCACCGCCGCCTTCTCCAGTGACCACCTGCTGCGCGTCGACGGCAGGCAGGTCCAGAGCTGGGCCGACCTGTCCGGCTTCTTCCCGACCTTCGACGGCTGGGTCCGCACCCACGCCAACTATCCACATCACAGAGTCAGACTGCTGGCGGCGCTCGGGCTGCCCGAGGACATCCCGTTCGACATCGCGGTCGCGCAGATCGCCATGAGCCGCGCCTCCGACATCGAGGACAACGCCGCCGCGGTGGGGGCGGTGGCGGTGCGGGTGCGCACCGAGGTGGGATGGGCGGCCCCCCCCCAGGCCGCCGAGG
>NZ_JARWRU010000235.1 GCF_029867845.1 Nocardia farcinica
CGTCGCCCTGGTCCTGCCCCGCCACCACGACCCCGGCCACGTCTGGGCCTGGTCACGATGGCGCCGCCGACGACAACACCAAGCCCGGCTATCCCACTACCGGCGACGAGGCCACCCACTCACCTGAGTGTCGTTGCAGTATTAAGTGGACACCGAGACTCACACCCAGCTCGCCAACCACGCATGGTCGGTGGCCGATCTGCTACGGGGCGACTACAAGCAGTCCGACTACGGCAAGGTGATCCTGCCGTTCACGGTGCCGCGGCGACTTGAGTCTGTGCTCGAACCGACCCGCCGAGAAGGTCTGCGAGGTGGTCGCGCAGTACGCCGGGGCCGACTTGGACTTGGACCCGTTCCTGCGCCGCGCCTCGGGCACCGGGATCTTCGAGACCATCCTCGACCGTCCCGACCTCCACATGAACATGTTCCCCGCCGCGCTCACCTATCTCGGCAGGACGGGATCAAAGTGCTCGATCAGATCGCCACCGAGGTCGACGCCATTCGGCGCGTGCTGCACGGGTACGCCGATCAGGGGTTCTTCGACGTCTGATACTACGATGCACCCGAATTATGCTGTCTGCGAGCATTTTACATGTCGACCAGGCGTTAGATAGGGTTTCCAGGGGCGGCGGTTCAGACGTTGCCCAGCAGGGGAGACTGAGGGTTCTTGACTACCGATAGAGCTGAGAGCGGGCTGGATCGACGGATCGCGGAGATCCGAGGAGAGTCGACTTCCAGCGATAGGAGCGTCCACCTCGAGTGCGACGCGATCGGCAGATTGACCAGCCTCTACGTCGCGGACTACGCGATGGACGCGGGGCCGGACCACCTGGCCGCGACCCTTGTCGAAGCGCATAGGACGGCTCGGGCCGCGGCTGTCCGACAAGCTCTGGAGGCTCTCGAATCCGACCTGGCACTCGCGCGGCGGCACGATGCATGAGGATCTCGACCGGATTGTCGAGCTGAACACCACCATCGGCCGGATCCGGGGCAAAGCTGTCTCCCCAGATGGCGCTGTGTACATGGAAGTGGATCTCTACGGTGAGATCACGTCGCTGCGGCTCTCGGATTTCGCGATGGAACGCGGGCCCGAGCGTTTTGCTCGACTCGTCGCCGACTGTCATCGACGAGCGCACTCCGAGGCACTCGAGGAGGCCAGGCTTCTGCACCGGGCTGCGAAGGAACGCGAGAACCTGAGGGGAACGTGGTGAATGTAGATCCTGTGCAGATGCGCGAACTCGCCACACGGGTGCGCTGGCGAGCAGGGATCGTCGAAGGGCATCAGCCGTTGGCGAAGAGTACTCGCGACGCGGCACGCGACGGTCTCCAGGAATCGCAGACATTCGCCCGCGTCCAAGAAGTCTTGGAGACACTGGACAAGATCGTCAGATACCACGCGGACCAGATGCGGGTCGTCGCAGTCGACATCGAGACTGCGGCCACCGCGTACGAGGTCCAGGACAATGCCACCGCGAACTCGATCGAACGGATGGGTCCGCGATGACCGACAATAATCCGATAACGGTTGCCGTCGTTCTGGGCTGGAAGGTCAGCGCTGCGGAGCGCTTGCCGACCGAATTGGGGTCACTGGCCAACACGATCGAGACCGATATCGAAGCGGCGAGCCGCGATGTGCAGAACTCGCGCGACTACTTCGACAGTGAAGCCGGCGAGGCGATGCGCACTCGGTTCGAGGCCGACCGACGGAATGCCCTCGCCACGGTCGACGCGATCGACGCGTTGAGAGACCCGATTCGTGAGATCGCCTCCATCTTTCGCTCGGCGTCCCAGACGATCCAGGACACCGTCCGCAGTATCGAGGAATCCCCCTACGAGCTGTTCCGCACCGACGACGGGCAGGTGTTCTCGCGGAAGTCGGTCATGGACTGGGTGGACGAGAGTGTCGTCACCGGACTGGTGAAATCCTTGTCCGTCGAGAGAACACGGCGTGCCTACCAGGCTGCTCTGCAGGGTGCGTTGAACGACATCTGGACCGCCGACATGGGATACAACGCCAAAGTCGCACGCGTTCTGGAGAACCTTCCGAAGTCGGTACGCGAAGCCTTGATCTCGATGCCCAGCGACCCGGAACTCGCCCGCATCCTCCGGGAGTACCAGGTGTCCGCGTCGGACGAGATGATCGTCTTCCCCTCAGGCACACTCCTCGACATCCTTCGGACGTACGACCCGGAGTTCCAGCCGAAAGCGATGACCAAGGAGGAAGCGGCAGCATTGGCAGACCTCGCCACATCCCCGCCGGACGGGCCTCTCAATCTGAAAACCTTCTACGCGATCAAAGACGAAGCGATCGCCGCAGCGTCCACCGCGTACCCAGAACTCGACGACGACAAGAACAGGCTTTCCCTTTCCGATGGGCATGCCGACGCGTTCCGTCACGCGTATTGGAATGCTCGCATGACACAGGAGTTCGGCGAGGAGTGGACGAGCACCTTCGCAAGCGCACATGAAATGATCGACGGCAATCCGGCCGGACGAGAGGCCATGGACCTCTACAACAACGAACTCGGCCGCACCATCGGCGCGCAGAACATGGATGCGAGTCCAGAGGAGCTACAACAGAGAATCCGGGAAGCGATCGACAACAATCAAGCGCTAGTCATCCAGAAGACTCCCGACGGCGGTCAAGTGGCGTTCAGCAACTCCGTCGCCCCCGGTGAGAACACGATCCTTCCCGGCGCCGGAGTGCCCATGCCGAACGGAAAATGAAATGCGGAGATCCCCTGTCCTGCTCGGCGCCGCTGCCGCCGTAGTTGTCGCACTCGCCTCGCTCGGCACCGGATGCAGTGCCGTCGAGACCACTCCTCCGCGGTCCTCGTGTTCTTGGGGGACCTTCGACCTCCGGGGTGGCGACGAGCCGCTCGGATCATCCGACGCACTGGTGGGCGCTTTCGACGACGCCGCCGGGCGTCGAGTGGATTCCACTACCGTCGGAGAAGTCGCTGCTTCCGCCGGGTGGTCAGCCGGGTGGGACCGAGTCATCTACCTGAACGATCTCACCACCGACGCGACATTGACGAGGAAGGCGGGCGACGATGTCCACCTGGACTGCTTCACCGGTCTGCCACGGGGAAGTGGCAATTCGGACCTCCCCGGCTCCGGTGTCACGGTGTTCATGACGGAAGGGAGACCTGTCCAGGCGGTCTGGTGGAACGACCTGAACCCGAGCCTCAGGTTCGGCAACTTTCTGCTACCGGATACCCCGATCGGATACGACGCGAACACGGGCGCCATGCGGGAGAAGTGAACGACAGACACGCCTGGGGCCCCGTAGTCGTTGGGAGCAAGCGGGAGGGCCGGGGAGCCGTTCGAATGCCTGTGACCACAACCGGCCCGGTGGTCGGAGAGAGCTGGGACACGTGTGGCGATTTCCCGGCGACCGCTGTCGTCGGGTGAGAATCTCCGGGGCGGCACGGTGCCCCGCCGCCCCGGTAGAGAGATGGAGTCGCACATGGCGAAGCGGAAGTGGAGCGAGCTGAGCGAGCGGACGCGCAGGCTGATCGTGGTCGGCACGGCGGTTGACACGGTGCTGCGGGTGGTGGCGCTGGTGGATCTGGCGCGCAGGCCGGCGGGGGAGGTTCGCGGGTCGAAGCGGGGGTGGGCGACGGCGTTGGCGGTGGTGAATTCGGCGGGTGTCGTGCCGCTGGTCTATCTGCTGCGCGGGCGCGGGCGGGGGTAAGGGGCGAGCCGGGTGGGCGCGCTGGTCAGGCGACGGTGGAATCGGCGCCGAGGAGCGCGTCCACGAGGGCGGGTTCGAGGGCGCGCGCGAAGCCGACGAGGGAGTCGACGAGGAGCTCGACCAGCTCGTCGCGGGTGATGGGTTCCTCGCCCAGCCAGGTCAAGGTGGTCTCCTCGACGAAGGCGACCCAGCCGCGCAGGCCGAGGCGCAGGCGGGTGAGGCGGGCTTCGGGCAGGTCGAGGGGGAGTTCGGTGAGGATGAGGCCGATGACGGCTTCGCGGGTGCTGTCGACCAGGGGGCGCAGGTCGGGGCTGACGCTGGTGGGGCCGCGGAGCAGGGCGCGGTAGGAGGTGCGGTTCTCGGCGACGTAGTCGATGTAGCGGCGGATGGAGTCGCGCAGCATGGTGAGCACGTCGACGGTGGGGTCGGGGGTGATGCGGTCGAGCAGGTCGGTGTTGGCGTGCTGCACCACGGCCAGCAGGAAGTCGTGCTTGGTGGGGAAGTAGTGGAAGAGCAGGCCGCGGGAGATGCCCGCCTGGGCCGCGATCTCGCTGATGGAGATCTCCTCGGGGGTGCGTTCGCCGAGCATCTTGACGCCGAGAGCGATGAGCTGACTGCGCCGTTCCTCCGGGCTGAGCCTGGTGCGTTTCGGGGTGCGGTCGCGGGTACTCACGCCACGAGCATACTGAACGATGCTCAACAACTGTTGACTCGGGCTCAGTAGGGCCCTAGTCTCAGTTATATGAGTCGCAAAGTTACAGACAATGCTGTCGTAACGAGAGCCGTCGAACCGAGTACTGTCGTGACAGGAGCCACCGACGTGAGTACCAACCTTCCCGCGACCGGAGCCGCTGCCGACAATCGACAGGGCGGGCCCCGGCACGTCAGGACCATCATCATCGGCAGCGGGTTCGCCGGCCTCGGCCTGGCGATCCGGCTGAAGCAGCAGGGGCGCTCCGATTATCTGGTGCTCGAGCGCGGCCACGATGTCGGCGGCACCTGGCGCGACAACACCTACCCCGGCGCGGCCTGCGACGTGCCCTCGCATCTGTACTCGTACTCCTTCGCGCCCAATCCGAACTGGTCGCGTTCGTTCTCCCGGCAGGGCGAGATCCAGGCCTACATCCGCTCGGTGGCCGAGAAGTACGAGGTGCTCGACAGGCACCTGTTCGGCTGCGATGTCACCGGCGCGCGCTGGAACGCGCAGACCGCGCGCTGGGAGATCAGCTCGAACAAGGGCGAGTTCACCGCCGACATACTGGTCTCGGCGGTGGGCGCGCTGTGTGAGCCGAACCTGCCGGACATCAAGGGCATCAACGACTTCGCCGGCGAGATCTTCCACTCGGCGCGCTGGAACCACGAGGCGGATCTGACCGGCAAGCGGGTGGCGGTGATCGGCACCGGCGCCTCGGCGATCCAGATCGTGCCCGCCATCGCGGGCAAGGTCGCGCACCTGGATGTCTACCAGCGCACGGCGCCGTGGCTGCTGCCGCGCATGGACCGGCCGTACACGCTGCCGGAGCGGCTGGCCTTCAAGCACATTCCCGGCGTCCAGAAGCTCTCGCGCGCCGCGATCTACGCCGCGCGCGAGACGCAGGTGGTCGGCCTGGCCAAGTTCCCCGCCCTCATGCAGGGCTTCCAGCTGCTGTCGAAGGCCAAGCTGCGCATGGAGATCCGCGATCCCGAGCTGCGCCGCAAGGCCACCCCGGATTACCGGATCGGCTGCAAGCGCATGCTGATCTCCAACGACTACTACCCGGCGCTCGACCGGCCGAACGTCGACCTGATCACCGACGGCATCGCCGAGATCCGGCCGAACTCGATCGTCACCAAGGACGGCACCGAGCGCGAGATCGACGCGCTGATCGTGGCCACCGGCTTCCACGTCACCGACTCCCCCACCTACGAGACCATCGTGGGCAAGGACGGGCGCACGCTCAGCGAGGTCTTCGACGACATCGGCCAACAGGGCTACAAGGGGTCGGCGATCGCCAACTTCCCCAACATGTTCTTCCTGCTCGGGCCGAACGTCGGCCTCGGCCACACCTCGATGGTGTACATGATCGAATCGCAGATCAACTACATCGCCGACGCGCTGGCCACCATCGACCGGCGGCAGCTGCGCACGGTGGAGGTGCGCCGCGAGGCGCAGGACGCCTACAACCGCGAGTTGCAGGCCAAGCTGAGCGCGTCGGTGTGGAACACCGGCGGATGCGCCAGCTGGTATCTGGACAAGCACGGCAACAACACCACGCTGTGGCCGGACTTCACCTTCCGTTTCCGTAGTCTGACCAAGCGTTTCGACGTGGCGGCCTACGACACGACCACGGACGCAGCGACCGAGACCGAGGCGACCGAGGGCTCCGCCGCCGAGCCCGTCGCCGTTCCCGCCGAACCGAAAGTCTGAACGACGTGAGCAACAAGGATGCCTACTTCGAGGGCAAGGTCTGTGTCATCACCGGCGCCGGGTCCGGCATCGGCCGGGCACTGGCCGAGGCGCTGGCCCGTCGTGGCGCGAAACTGGCGCTGTCGGATGTGGACACCGACGGCCTGGCCGAGACCGTGAAGCGCTGCGAGCGCTACGGCGCCGAGATCAAGTCCGACCGACTCGACGTGACCGAGCGCGAACGGGTGCTGCTCTACGCCGACGAGGTCAAGGCGCACTTCGGCGTGGTGCACCAGGTCTACAACAACGCGGGCATCGCCTTCCACGGCGAGGTGACGCGCACCGAGTTCAAGGACATCGAGCGTGTCATGGACGTCGACTTCTGGGGCGTGGTGAACGGGACCAAGGCGTTCCTGCCGATGCTCATCGAGTCCGGCGACGGTCACGTGATCAATGTGTCCAGCCTGTTCGGCCTGATCGCGGTGCCCGGCCAGGCCGCCTACAACTCGGCCAAGTTCGCGGTGCGGGGATTCACCGAGGCGCTGCGCCAGGAGATGCTGATCGCGAAGGCGCCGGTCAAGGTGACCTGCGTGCACCCGGGCGGCATCAAGACCGCGGTCGCCCGCAACGCCACCTACGCCGAGGGCATCGACGCCAAGCGCACCGCCGCCGACTTCGATCGCAAGCTGGCCATCCACACCCCGGAGATGGCGGCCGAGACCATCCTCGACGGCGCCGCCCGCGGTCACGGCCGGGTGCTCATCGGCTGGGAGGCCAAGCTGCTCGACCTGTTCGTGCGGGTCACCGCCTCGGGGTACCAGCGCATCGCCGCCGCGGTGAGCGGTCGCTTCCTGCCCTGACATCCGGGGCGCCGGCCGCCC
>NZ_JARWRU010000236.1 GCF_029867845.1 Nocardia farcinica
GCGCAGGTCCGGCGGCGCGGTCATCCGGCGGATGCGCATGCGCGCGCCCGCCTCGTCGATGAGGTCGATCGCCTTGTCCGGCAGGAACCGGTCGTTGATGTACCGGTCGGCCAGCGTGGCGGCGGCGACCAGCGCGCCGTCGGTGATGGACACCCGGTGGTGCGCCTCGTAGCGGTCGCGCAGCCCCTTGAGGATGTTGATGGTGTGCTCGACGGTCGGCTCGCCCACCTGGACCGGCTGGAAGCGGCGCTCCAGGGCGGCGTCCTTCTCGATGTACTTGCGGTACTCGTCGAGGGTGGTGGCGCCGATGGTCTGCAGCTCACCGCGGGCCAGCTTCGGCTTGAGGATCGAGGCCGCGTCGATGGCGCCCTCGGCCGCGCCCGCACCGACCAGCGTGTGCAGCTCGTCGATGAACAGGATGATGTCGCCGCGGGTGTTGATCTCCTTGAGGACCTTCTTCAGGCGCTCTTCGAAGTCGCCACGGTAGCGGCTGCCCGCGACCAGCGAACCCAGGTCGAGGGTGTAGAGCTGCTTGTCCTTGAGGGTCTCGGGAACCTCGCCGTTGACGATGGCCTGGGCCAGGCCCTCGACCACGGCGGTCTTGCCGACACCGGGCTCGCCGATCAGCACCGGGTTGTTCTTGGTGCGGCGGGACAGCACCTGCATGACCCGCTCGATCTCCTTGGCGCGGCCGATGACCGGGTCGAGCTTGCCCTCCAGGGCGGCCTGGGTGAGGTTGCGGCCGAACTGGTCGAGCACCAGCGAGGTGGACGGGGTGCCCGTCTCACCGCGGGTGCCGGACTCGACCGGCTCCTTGCCCTGGTACCCGGACAGCAGCTGGATGACCTGCTGGCGGACCCGGTTGAGGTCGGCGCCGAGCTTCACCAGCACCTGGGCCGCGACACCCTCGCCCTCACGGATGAGGCCGAGCAGGATGTGTTCGGTGCCGATGTAGTTGTGGCCGAGCTGCAGCGCCTCACGCAGGCTCAGCTCGAGCACCTTCTTGGCACGCGGGGTGAAGGGGATGTGACCGGACGGAGCCTGCTGGCCCTGGCCGATGATCTCCTCGACCTGGCTGCGCACGCCCTCCAGCGAGATGCCGAGCGACTCCAGCGACTTGGCCGCGACACCTTCACCCTCATGGATCAGGCCAAGCAGGATGTGCTCGGTGCCGATGTAGTTGTGGTTGAGCATCCTGGCCTCTTCCTGGGCCAGGACAACGACGCGCCTCGCGCGGTCGGTGAACCTCTCGAACATCGCTCCCTCACTCTCCTGCTCAGACCTTCAGTGGCATCCGACACTCGGTGCGCTGCGGCCTTCGTGTCGTCAGCCTGCCATGAAGCCCGGGGGTTGCGGCCCCTGCCTCCACTCTAGTTGGCGGGGGTTCCGGCCGCCTGCGGTCCACCCTATTGGGAACCGGCGGCCACATGGTCATTCACTCACAACGCGGGGGATCGGCGAATCGTTTCCGGGTGGGTTTTGCCCAGAGCGAACACCGCTACACCCGCCGCGAGGACACTTTCCCGGACAGGTTCACCCGACCGGCTCCCTGCCTCGACAGCCTACGGCCCCGCCGGGTCGCAGCCCCCGGTCGAAGGTCCAGGCCGGAGCAAGGGAGAGCTCCCGCTCAGAGATCCCGGTCGGAGATGATCCCGCTCTGCATGGCCAGCGCGGCCAGGCGCACCCGCTTCTGGTTCTGCGGCAGATTCTCCACCCCGAACTTGGCGAACAGCGCGCGCAGGTGGGTCTTGATGGCGTCGACGCTGAGGAACAGCTCGTCGGCGATCTGCTGGTTGGAGGCGGGGGTCGCGAAGCCCGCCCCGTTCTTGTAGGGCCTGCACAGGGCGATGAGCACGGCCCGCTGGGTCTCGGTGAGCGAGCGCAGGGTGGGGATGCTGCCGGTGGCCACCCGGGTGATGTCCTCGGCCGGGGTGCCGAACTCGTGGAAGGAGACCAGCGAGGTGCCGACCCTGATGCGGTCGCCCGGCTGCAGGCGGTGCCTGCCGACCAGCCGCTCCCCGTTGACGAAGGTGCCGTTGCGGGACAGACCGTCGTCGACGATGGTCCAGTGCGCGCCGAGGTACTCGACCGCGGCGTGCAGCCGGGAAACCTCGGCGTCCCAGCTCAGCGACACATCGGCCTGCGGGGACCGGCCGATGGTGATGCGCTGGCGCTCGGGGCTGAGCTCGAACTCCTGCTGCCGACCGTTGTCGTCGACATAGCGCAACAACGAACCGACGAATGCTGTCACCGCTCCGCCACCTCATCTTTCCCACATCGCCGCGCCCTGCACGCCGACGAACCACCAGTGGAACGATCGCACATATCGCCCGCGCGGCCCACCCCATCGCGGGCTTCCCGGACGACGGCGCGACCCCGGCCGTGTCGCTGGTCTGTCACGCTGGTCTGTCCGCGCGGGCCTGTCCACGCGGGTCTGTCCACGCGGGCGCATCACGTGCTCCGCCGCGGCCGGCCACGGAGCCGAGCCCGGCGAACACCACGGACCCGGTGCCGCACTCCCCCGAACACACAGCCGCCCGGGTGTCGCACGATTCACCCGGGCGGCGGTGGGAAAAAGAACTACCCCTTCGCCGCCTTGTTGTAGGCCTCGGTGATGTCGGCGGAGATACGGCCCCGCGCGGACACCTTGTGGCCATTCCGACGCGCCCACTCGCGAATTGCGGCGCTTTGTTCGCGGTCGATCGAAACACGGCTCTTGGGCGCCGCGGCGCCGTTGGAGGCCGCCTTCGAGCGACGCCGGCCGCTCACCCGGCGCGCATTGGAAACCCACTCCTCCAGCCCGTCACGCAGCTTCGCGGCATTTTCCGACGACAGATCGATCTCGTACGACACGCCGTCGATCGCAAACTCGATGGTCTCGTCTGCGATGGACTCACCGTCGACATCGTCGATCAGGCTAACGGTGACCTTCTTTGCCATGAGCTGAACGTCCTCTCGAAATCGTGCGACCCGCGACTAGGCCGATTACCCGTGATAAGAATACCTTGAACTCAAAAAATTCCAAGACGGGACCGGAACTGAACCGGTGAACTACTGCGGCCGTTCTACTGCCACCGTTCTACTGCCACTCAGCGCGCGGCCGGGCGAACAATTGGGAACAGTATCGTTTCCCGGATTCCGAATCCGGTGAGCGCCATCAACAGGCGGTCGATTCCCATACCCGTTCCGGTGGTGGGCGGCATGCCGTACTCCATGGCGGCGAGGAAGTCCTCGTCCAGGACCATTGCCTCGTCGTCGCCCTGAGCGGCCAGCCTGGCCTGGTCGACGAACCGTTCGCGCTGGATCACCGGATCGACCAGTTCGGAATAACCGGTGGCCAGCTCGAAGCCGCGCACGTACAGATCCCACTTCTCGGTCACGCCAGGCTTGCTGCGATGTTGCCGAGTGAGCGGCGAGGTCTCCACCGGGAAGTCGCGGACGAAAGTCGGCGCATACAGTTTGTCGCCGTACTGGTGTTCCCAGAGTTCTTCGACGAGTTTGCCGTGGCCGTAGCCCTTGTCCGCCGGAATTTCCAGTCCCACATGGTCGGCGATGGCGCGCAATTCCGCCACGGAGGTCTCCGGGGTGACCGGACGGCCCAGCGCCTCCGACAGCGAGGGATACATCTCCACGGTCGCCCACTCGCCGCCGAGGTCGTATTCGCTGCCGTCCGGGAGGGTTACCACCAGTGTGCCGAGGGCCTCCTGGGCGACTTCCTGGATCAATTCCCGGATCATCCGCGCCGAGTCGTCGTAGGTGCCGTAGGCCTCGTAGGTTTCCAGCATCGCGAACTCCGGCGAATGGGTCGAATCAGCCCCCTCGTTGCGGAAGTTGCGGTTGATCTCGAAGACCTTCTCCAGGCCGCCGACCACACAGCGCTTGAGGAACAACTCCGGCGCGATGCGCAGGTAGAGGTCCATGTCCAGGGCATTGGAATGGGTCACGAACGGCCGCGCCGCCGCACCGCCGTGCAGGGTCTGCAGCATGGGCGTCTCGACCTCGAGGAACCCGCGGCGCTCCAGCGCGTTGCGCAGCGCCCGCACCACCGCCACACGCGTCCGCGCCATCTTCCTGGCCTCGGGACGCACGATCAGGTCCACATAACGCTGGCGGACCCGCGATTCCTCGCTCATCTCCTTGTGCGCGACCGGCAGCGGGCGCAGCGACTTGGCCGCCATGGACCAGGAATCGGCCATGACGCTCAATTCGCCGGTGCGCGAGGCGATCACCTCGCCGTGCACGAACACGAAGTCACCGAGATCGACATCGGCCTTCCAGGCGGCCAGCGCGTCGGCGCCCACGCCGTTCAGGCTGATCATCGCCTGCAATTTGGTGCCGTCGCCCTCCTGCAGGGTGGCGAAGCACAGCTTGCCGGTATTGCGCACGAAGATGACCCGGCCCGCGACGCCCACGATTTGCCCGGTCTGGGTATCGGCGGGCAGATCGGGATGGGCGGCTCTGATCTCGGCCAGGGTGTGCGTGCGCGGCACGAGCACCGGATAGGCCTCCACGCCTTCGGAAAGCAGCCGCTCGCGCTTGTCCCGGCGAATCCGCATCTGCTCGGGCACGTCGACGACGGGCTGGGCGGCGTTCTTCTTGCCTGAGGGCGCATTCGGGGTGCTCACATCGGGTAACCCTAGCGTGGCCGCCGAATGCGTTCGCGAGCGCCCGACCCCTCGCGAACAGGCAGGAAAGGGTTCGCCGCCCGCACGCGCGGCGGCATGCGAGCGGCGACACAGTTCGCGGGAGATTCGCCGGCGAAAAGCGGCGGAGGAATTCAGAGCGAGGCCAGCGAGGCGACCTCACGCGCGAAATGCGGGGTGCGCGCGGCAACGGTGAGCAGGCCCGCGGCTTTCAGCGCCTGATATCCGCCGACCAGATCGGTCGCGCGGTGCAGACCGAGTTGTTGCAGCGAGGCGGCGGCCAGGCTGGAGGTGTATCCCTCCGAGCACACGACGACCCATTCCACATCGTGATCGGTGGCCAGCGCCAGCCGGGCGGAACTGGTGGGGTCCAGCCGCCATTCCAGGACGTTGCGTTCGATGACGAGGGCGCCGGGCAGGGTGCCCTCGCGATCGCGCTGGGCCTGCGGGCGGATGTCGACCAGCAGCGCGCCGCGGGAAAGGGCCTCCGGTAGCTGCCAGGCGTAGAGACGGGTGAGGGAGGCGCGGGCGTGCTCGAGCATCTGATCGATGGTCAGGCGGCTCATCGGATATCACCTTCGGGCTCATCGGTGAGAACGGTGCGGGTGCGGCGCAACGTGCCGTGACCGGTGACCTCGTAATAGGACATGGCGGTCAGCGGCGGCGAATACGCGTGCACGCTCAGGGTCGGTTCGGCGGTGACCGGTTCGATCGCCGAGGGCGCGCGCATGACCTCGTGCACCCAGCCGATCGGGAAAGAGGCCTGATCACCGGCCGAGAGTGTCCGCGCGCGTAATTCCGTTCCATTCCATCGCAATTCCGACAGCGCCCCGCTGAGCACGGTGAGCGCGCCGAGCGAGCCCGCGTGATCGTGCAGATCGGTGGTCTTCGACGGGGTCCAGCTGATCAGCCAGACATCCACCTCGTCGTCGTGGTGGATCCGGGTGGACCAGCGCTCGACGGTGGGAATGCCGCCCTCGGGCAGCAGATGGTCGTAGCGGCCGTCGAGCACGTCCTCGGCGCCCTCGTCGGTGATGCGCAGCAGGTCCGCCGGACGCAGCCGGGTCGGCAGCGCGGGCGCGACGGGGCGCTCGAGACGGGGGTCGTCGGACAGTCGCGTGGCGACCCGGCGACGTGCGGCGACCAGCGGGGAACCGGTGCGGCGCAGGGGCGAGGCCGCCGGAGCCGAGGCGTCGGAGACGGCCTCGGAAACAGCCGAGGAGGTGGTGACCTGCGAGGGATCGACCTGTGCGGAATCGGCCGAGAAGAGAACAGAGGTACGCATGAGCGCTGCTCCAGGAGGTGTGAACGGTCGAGGGACTCGAAATGGTCAGCCTCGAACGGTCGAGGCCGGATCAGCCTCGACAACACTCCTGAGTGCGCGCACGGTGGAACACGCCAGCGAGTGTAGCAGCGCCGCGCGCGGGGGCGACAGCGGCGGGCCGGGTGATCCGCGCCGCAGGTACGGCCGGGCGCCGCGGCGCGGGGGCGACGGGGAAAGGGGCCACGGGGAAAGAGGCCACAGGGAAAGAGGCCACGGGGAGAAGGGACGGCGACAGCGATGGCGGCACGGCCACGCTCATCCCTTGCGCCGCTGTAGGTTCCGCTCGTAGACGCGCAGCAGACCGGTGAGCGTGAGGTGCGGTTCGTGCTTGTCGATGGTCTCGGACTCCGGCACGATCAACGGCGCGCTGATGCCGGTGGCCACCACGGTCACGTCACTGCCCGCGAAGGTGTCGAACTCGTCGCGGATGCGGTCGATCAGCCCGTCCACCAGGCCCGCGAAGCCGAACACGGCGCCGGACTGCATGGCCTCGACGGTGTTCTTGCCCAGCACCGACCGCGGACGCGCCAGCTCGACCCGGCGCAAGCCCGCCTTCTCGATCAGCGCCTCACCGGAGATGACCACGCCGGGAGCGATCACCCCGCCGAGGAACTCGCCTTTGCCGGACACCAGATCCACGGTGGTCGCGGTGCCGAAGTCGACCACGATCGCGGCCCCGCCGAACTGCTGATAGGCGGCCAGCGCGTTGACGATGCGGTCGGCGCCGATCTCCTTGGGGTTGTCCACCAGCAGCGGGATGCCGGTACGCACGCCCGGCTCCACCACCACATGCGGCACGTGCGACCAGTAGCGCTCCAGCATGGCGCGCAGCTCGTGCAGCACCGGCGGCACCGTGGACAGCGCGGCGACGCCGACCACCTCGTCGAGCTGCGCGCCGATGAGCCCGCGCAGCTGCATGGCGAACTCGTCGGCGGTCAGCAACGGGTTGGTGTGCATGCGCCAGTGCCGGTGCAGGCGGGCGTGGCCGCCGGTGCCCGTGAACAGCCCCAGCTCGATGCTGGTGTTGCGGACGTCGATGGTCAGCAGCATGGGTCCCCCGGTGGGAGCTTCCCCGGTCGGGGGAAGGGTCTGGTGTCAGGCGAAGGTCAGCGAGCGGGGCGAGGTCAGGCCCGAGCCCTCCGGCGCGTGCGCGGGGTCGGCGCCCAGCTCGACCGGGCGGTTGCGCTCGTCGACGAAGACCACCTTGGGCGCGTACTCGGCGATCTCCTGCTCGTTCATCATCCCGTAGGCGATGAGGATCACCAGGTCACCGGGGTGTACCAGGTGGGCGGCGGCGCCGTTGATGCCGATCACGCCGGAGCCGCGCTCACCGGCGATCACGTAGGTTTCCAGCCGGGCGCCGTTGTCGATGTCGACGATGCAGACCTGCTCGCCCTCGAGCAGATCGGCGGCGTCGAGCAGATCCTGGTCCACCGTCACCGAACCTACGTAGTGCAGGTCGGCATGGGTCACGGTGGCCCGGTGGATCTTGGACTTCATCATGGTGCGCAACATCGTCGTCGCCTTTCTAGCGCGCGGGAGGAACGAGAGCGGGGTCGGCGGGCGCCGGTTTCGGCCTGGCCTCGTGGTCGGGATGGCCGTCGATGGTGGCGCCGAGGGTGACGGGGACGTTGTCGATCAGGCGCGTGGTCCCGACCTTGGCCGCGACCAGCAGACGGGCATTGCCCGAGGCCGGGGCGGGGCCGAGGGTGGCCGAACGCAGTTCCAGGTAGTCCAGCTCGATGCCCTCGGCGGCGTCGAGCACGGAACGGGCGGCGTTGAGGACGCCATCGGCGCCGAGACCGCCCGCGTGCGCGCCCGCGGACAGCGCGGCCGAGAGGGTGAGGGCGGTCTCGCGCTGGGCCGGGTCGAGGTAGCGGTTGCGCGAGGACAACGCGAGGCCGTCGGACTCGCGCACGGTCGGCACGGCGACGATCTCCACGTCGAAATTCAGGTCGCGCACCATCTGCCGGATCAGGGTGAGCTGCTGGTAGTCCTTCTCACCGAAGAACGCCTGCGTGGGGCGGGCGATCTGGAGCAGCTTGGCGACCACCGTGAGCATCCCCGCGAAGTGACCGGGGCGGGTGCGGCCCTCGAGCTCGGCGCCGAGCGGGCCGGGCTGGACGGTGGTGCGCGGGCCGTCGGGGTACATCTCCGACGGGCTCGGCGCGAACACCAGCTCCACGCCCTCACCGCGCAGCAGCTCGACGTCGGCGTCGAGGGTGCGCGGGTACTTGTCCAGATCCTCGCCGGGGCCGAACTGCAGCGGGTTGACGAAGATCGAGACGATGACGACCTGGTTGGTCCGCTTGGCCTGGCGGACGATCTGGAGGTGCCCCTCGTGCAGGGCGCCCATGGTCGGCACGAGCGCGACGGTGCGCCCGACGCCGCGCAGCGCCTTGGCCACCGAGCCGAGCACCCCCGGGTCGTGGTGCACGGTCAGCTCGCCGGGGCGATAGGCGCCACGCAGTGCGGTGTTCATCATCGGCGTCCTTCCAGCAGGTCGATCAGGGTGGGGTCGGCGGCGGCCCGGCGGGCCGTGCGCAGCGAGAGCGCGCGATAGGCCCGTGCGATCTCGCTGTCGGCGGCCTCCAGCGCGCCCAGGTGGGCGGCCACCGCGCCCGCGTCGCCCCTGGCCACCGGGCCGGTCAGGGCGGACTGGCCGCGGCGAAGCGCGTTGTCCAGCGCGGCCGAGGCCAGCGGGGCGAGCAGGCGTTCGGCCAAGCCGTTCGGCTGGTCGTCGACGAGTTGCTGGCCGAGCAGGCCGGGACCGGCCAGCGACTGACGCAGAGCCTGCACGGCGTCGAGCACCAGGGTCACCAGGTGGTTGCTGCCGTGCGCCAACGCGGCGTGGTAGAGCGTGCGGTTCTCCTCGGCCACCCGGACCGGTTCGCCGCCCATCTCGATCACCAGCGACTGGGCGACGGCGTAGCCGATGTCGTCGGCGGCGGTGACGCCGAAACAGGTGTTGGCCAGGCGGCTGAGGTCCTCGTCGTGACCGGTGAAGGTCATCGCCGGGTGGATGGCCATCGGACGGGCGCCGAGGGCGGTCAGCGGTTCCAGGACGGCGACGCCGTTCGCGCCCGAGGTGTGTGCCACCAGGGTGCCGGGCCGGACCACGCCCGCGGTGGCCAGGCCGCGGACCAGGCCGGGCAGTTCGGCGTCGGGCACGGCCAGCAGCAGCAGTTCCGAGCGGGCCGCCACCTGCTCGACCGGCAGGATCTGCGAGTCGGGCAGGCGGGTGCGCGCACGATGCTTGGACGCGTCGGAGATGGCCGCCACGCCGAACACCACGTGGCCCGCCCGCTCCAGGGCATTGCCGAGAGCCGATCCGACGCGTCCCGCCGAGACGATTCCCACCGTCAGGCGTGCGGGCGCGGGATCGAATCCCGACGCGGCGCTGTCGGAAATCGGTGCAGCGCTGTCGGAAGTCGGTTCCGAGGTCAACGTTGTCCTCTCGATGTCGTTCCAGTCCCGCCGTGCGGGTACCGGACGTTTCGTGACGAGGATATCCGCCCGCCGTTTGCCACAGCTACGGGGTCGGCGCGTGATTTATCGCTCACCGGCCGGAGCCGGTGCCGCGCTCAGCTGCTCCGCTGCCGCTCGGCGGCCAGATTCGCCATGATCTCGGCGACGGTGAGTTTGCGCTCGCCCGCGGACTCGCCCGCGTCCTCGCGGTGGCGACGGCCGGAGGCGGCGCCGAGCGGCACGCCGGGCCCGGAGGCGGACACCTGCGACGAGGCCGCGGGTGTCGCGGCGGCACTCCGGCCGATATCCGCCTCTGCGGTGCCGGGCCGTGCGGTGCCGGTCTCCGGTTCCGCCGGGGTGTCGGCTTCGGCGAAGACGTCGGCCCAGGCGCCCGCATCGCCGACGGCGTGGAAGGCGTGCGGCCAGCTGCCGGAGCCGAGCCCGATGTCGGCGGCGGGCTCGTAGTCGGCGGGGACGATGGCGGTCTCGGCGGTGACCGGCTCGTCGTCGGGGCCGGCAAAGGCGGGCGGATGCGGATGCGCGGGGTCGAAGACCGGGGTCGCGGACCCGGCGCGGGCATCCGCGGAGCTACCGTTGGCGTCGGCCTCGGAACCGGCCCCGCCATCGGTCAGCTCCCGCACCCGGACGGCCTCGGCGCGCAGGGCGGGCCGGTCCACCGGCAGGTCGCCGTCGAAGAGGCGTTCCAGGCTCTGGCGCAGCACCGCGAGCTCGGCGCGCAGGGCGGCCAGCTCCGCGGCGTCGGCGCCGACCTCGGCACGCACCCTTGCCTCGACGCCCATCTCGTATTCCCGGCGCGCGGAGATCTCGCGGTCGAGCTGGAGTTCGTAGACCTTCTGCAGGTCACGCACCTTGGCCTGGTCTACGGCGGCGTCCTTGCGGTACTTGGTGGCGACCATCGCGCCGATCGCCGCTGCCCACAGCGCGGCGACCATGCCGACGCGAATCCACTGCAGATTCTCGCTGAAGATCAGGAACACGCTGGCGATCAGACCGGAGAAGACGAGCGCGCCCATCAGATAGCGCCCGGCCTGATCCCGTCCGATACGGGAAGCGCTGCTCCGGGACGGTCCAACCATGCCCGCCAGGGTAGCCTGCGCCGTCTTCCACGCCCACGACGAACCGTGGTGATACCGGCCGGAAGGAATGCTAGGTGGTTGCCGCGTCGTCGGTCGGATCGTCCGGCGCCCGGCAGCAGTACTCGAGCCACAGCGCCGCGGCCACCAGCGCGACCCCGGCGAAGAAGCCCACCACCGCGCCCGGCGCGTCCGCCGCGGCCGCGGTCAGCTCGCCACGCTGCGGGAACACCCAGAACAGGAAACCGAGCCAGATGCCGGCCACGATCGCGCCCACCTGCACCGAGGCCTTGGCCAGCGCGACCGCGCGGGCGGCGGTGATCGGATGCAGCTTGCGCCCGGTGCCGACCTCCTCGTCGCGCACCCTGGCCCGGATGACGAAACCGAGCGCCACCTCGATCACCGCCACCGGATACAGCGACGCGCCCGCTAACACCGAGATCGGCGGCAGGCTGCCGTAGGCGAACCTGGTGGCGCCCCAGGCCAGCAGCGCCGCGATCACGACCGTGGCCAGCAGGTCCCACGCCTTGGTCGGCTTCAATTGCACTCCCGGCTCCCCTCCCCCGCGTGCGCGTCGGTACTCAGCGTCAGCTCGGTGCGACTCAGCGTCAGCTCGGTGCGCCGCACGCCCGCCCGCTCCCCAGCGTCCAGGTCGGCCAGCCACTCACGTACCGGACGCGGCTCGCCCGCCACCGCGAGCGTGGCGTCCGGTTCCACGGCCAGCCAGGGCACGAGGACGAAGGCGCGTTCGTGGGCGCGCGGATGCGGCAGCGTGAGCACCGGGTCGTCACTGACCACCGGCTCGCCGCCGCGCGCGCACCACACCACGTCGACATCGAGCGTGCGCGCGCCCCAGCGGATCTCGCGCACCCGGTGCGCGGCCTGCTCGAGGCGCTGCCCGGCGGCCAGCCAGTCACCGGGCTCGCGGGCGTCGTCGTCGACCACCAGCACCGCGTTGAGGAAGTCGTCCTGCTCCACCCCGCCCCATGGCGCGGTGGCGTACACCGGGGAGACCGCGACCAGGCAGTCGGCGAACTCCTCGACCACGCCGCGCAGATGCGCCAGGCGATCGCCGAGGTTGGAGCCGATGGACAGCACCGCGCGGCTCACCCGGCCTCCTGCCTGGTGCGGGTGGTGACCACCCGGACGTCGGAGAAGGTGTGCGGGATGGGCGCGGACGGCTTGTGCACCACCACCTCCGCGCGCTGGATGCGCGGATCGGTCATGACGTCGTCGGCGATCTCGGAGACCACCGTCTCGATCAGGTTGCGCGGCGGGCCGGCCACGATGCGCACCGCCCGCTCGGCCAGCGCGCCGTAGTCGACGGTGGCGGCGAGGTCGTCGGAGGCGGCGGCCACGGTGAAATCGACCCAGACGGTCAGGTCGATCACGAACTCCTGGCCGTCGCGGCGCTCGTGCTCGAACACTCCGTGCCTGCCGAACACGCGCAGCCCGCGCAGTTCGATGCGGTCGAGTCCGGCCTGGCGCGGCTCGGCGGCCCGGGGGGTCGGGTCGGTCATCGGAGGGCACCTCCGGGCTGTCCGGCGTGGGCGGGCCGGGGGGGGGCGGGGCGGGGGGGGGGGGGGGGGGGGTCTGGGGCGCCCCCCGGGGGGGGGCGGGGGGGGGGGGGCCCGCGGGGCGCGGGCGCCCCGCCAGGCGTCTACCACGGCGATGGCGTCCAACGAGGAGCGCACGTCGTGGACCCGCACGCCCCAGGCGCCGTGCTCGGCGGCCAGCGCGGACACCGTCGCGGTGGCCACCTCGCGGCCGTCCGGCGGGCGTGGGCCGCTGTCGTCGGCGAGCAGGGTGCCGAGGAAGCGCTTGCGCGAGGCCCCGATCAGCACCGGCAGCCCGGCGGCGACGAACCGCGGCAGCGCGGCCAGCAGCGCCCAGTTGTGCTCGGCGTTCTTGGCGAAGCCGAGGCCGGGGTCGAGGATCAGCCTGCCGGGATCGACGCCGGCGCGGACGGCGAGTTCGACCTGGGTGTCGAGTTCGGCGCGCACCTCGGCGACCACGTCGTCGTAGTGCTCTGCGGGGCCGGTGTGCCGGTAGTCGGCCGCCGCCCGCCAGTGCATGAGAATCCACGGCACGCCCGCCTCGGCGACCACCTTCACCATGGCGGGATCGGCGCGGCCGCCGGAGACGTCGTTGACCACCGCGACACCGGCCGCCAACGCGGCCTCGGCGACCGTGGCCCGCATGGTGTCCACGCTGGTCGGCACGCCCGCGGCGACCAGGCCGCTGATCACCGGGGTGACCCTGGCCGCCTCGGTCTCCGGGTCGACGCGGTCGGCGCCGGGCCGGGTGGACTCGCCGCCGACGTCGATGATGTCGGCGCCCGCCTCGTAGAGCTCGATGCCGTGCGCGATGGCCCGATCCGGGTCCAGATACCGCCCGCCGTCGGAGAAGGAGTCGCCGGTCACGTTGACCACGCCCATCACCACGCAGCTGCGGCCCCCGCGCGCGCAGATCGGGACGGAGCTCACTTGCGCAGGATGAGATCGAGCGCCTCGGCCCGCGAGGCGGCGTTGGTCTGCAACAGCCCGCGCACCGCCGAGGTGGTGGTGCTCGCGCCCGGCTTGCGGATGCCGCGCATCGCCATGCACAGATGCTCGGCCTCGACCACGACGATCGCGCCGCGCGGTTCCAGCTTGCGCATGACGGCGTCGGCGATCTGGCTGGTCAGCCGCTCCTGCACCTGCGGGCGCTTGGCGTAGAGGTCGACCACCCTGGCCAGCTTGGACAGGCCGGTGACCCGTCCGGCCGGGCCGGGGATGTAGCCGACGTGCGCGACGCCGTGGAAGGACACCAGGTGGTGCTCGCAGGTCGAGTACATGGGGATGTCGCGGACCAGCACCAGCTCCTGGTGCCCCTCGTCGAAGGTGGTGTCGAGCACCCGGTCGGGCTCGGTGTAGAGCCCGGCGAACATCTCCCGGTAGGCGCGGGCGACGCGCGCCGGGGTGTCGACCAGACCCGGGCGGTCCGGGTCCTCGCCGACGGCGATCAGCAGCTCGCGGATCGCCGCTTCGGCGCGCGACTGGTCGAACACGCGACCGGTCGCCTCGGCGCGCAGCTCAGGATCGAACGCGCCGTTCGCGGCGTCGAAGTCCACACCGGTCACGGCATCGAGCGCTGTGTCATGGTTGGCCGACAATCGAGGACACCTCCAAATCCGCGCCGGCGATCCTTCGCCCGGCGAGGGTCGAGCCTAGTCGGCGGGACGGTTGCGGCCGTTCGGCCCGTCCCAGTCGTGGCGGTCGTCGTCCGATCCCGGCCCGCCCTGTCCTGGCCGGCCGGGGGCCTCGGACCCGGAACCCTCGCTGCCCGCGCCCTCCTCGGCCTGCTCGCCCCACGGCTGGAAGCCCTGGGTGGGTGGCTGCGGCTGCGTCCACCCGCCGTGGCCCGGCGCGCCCGCGGGCGGCGCG
>NZ_JARWRU010000237.1 GCF_029867845.1 Nocardia farcinica
CGGCCCCCGGCCCTCCCCCCGCCCCCGCCACCCCCCCCCCCCCCGGCGGGGCCCGCCGCGCCCGAGCCCCCCCCCCCCGCGCCCGCCGGGCGGGTCGCCGCGCGCTCGGCGGACGCGTCCGCATCCGGCTTCTTTCCGAGATCCACGGCAGCGGACACGGTTTCCCGCGCCGCGACGTTCTCCTCGACGGCCTTGTCGCGGTCGGCCACCGCCTCGGTGGCAGGCAGGTCGGCCGACACCTCGCCGGGTGCCACGGTGTCGCTCTTCATGTGCTTCCTTTCGGTGGGCTGCGCTGTTCGGAGACCGGCTCGGCCTACCCGCCGGGAGTGAGATCCGGTCCGCCGTAGGGGGTTTCGATGGTGTAGGGCGTCATCGGCGTCGGACCGGCCGTGGCGTGCGGGTCGGCGCCGGGCGGCGGGCCCGCGGTGTCGTCGCCCGGCGGCCGTGGCGCGTTGCGGGCGCCGCGCACCAGCACGCTCGGGTCCGGGTCGGGGCAATAGGTGTAGAGGTAGGGCTCCGGGTAGTCGGGCACCGAGGGCGCCAGCCGCGGCAGGTCGTAGGAGCAGCTGTAGCGCATGTACAGATCGACGATGCCCCAGGTGCCGCCGTCACGGAAGGTCGAGCCGATGGCCTCGATGGTGGAGCCGCGGTGGTCGGGGAACAGCGCCTCGAGCGCGGGCAGGCGCGCGTAGTGCAGTTCCGCCACGGTGGCCAGATTGACCAGCAGCCGGACCATGGTCGGCGAGCTGTCGGCGATGATGTCGTCGAGCGCGCGCAACGCCTCCGGGCCCTGGTCGAGCAGCTGCCTGGCGCCGCCGTCCATGGCCGCGACCCCGCCGAGCACCGCGGCCGCGTGCGCGGACAGCGCGCGCATGCCGGGCGCGACCTCCCCGAGCGTGCCGAGGGTGACCTTGCTGGTCTCGAGCAGCTGGACGGTCTGCGGCAGCACCGAATCCAGTGTGGAGATCATGAACATGCCACCGTCGAGCAGCGATTCCAGCTTGCGCACCCCGCCCGGCTCGACGCCGAGTTCCTTCACGATGGTCTCCACCCGCCCCGGGTCGAGCTGGGCGAGGGCGCCGCTGAAGTCACCGAGCAGATCGGGCAGCGAGGGCGGGATCTCGGTCCGCTCCACCGCGATCTCGGCGTCGTCGCTCAGGTACGGTCCCTCGTCGGCGTCGGGCAGGAAGTCGAGGTACTGCTCGCCCGCCACCGACAGCGCCGACACCTTCACCCGCGAATCGGCCGGAATCCGCGCGCCCGCGTCGATCTCGGCGATCGCCACCACCCCGTCGTCGCTGAGCCGCACGGCGCGCACCCGGCCCACCGAGACACCGCGCACGGTGACGTCCTGGCCGGGCAGCAGGCCGCCGGACTCGGCCAGATGCACGCGCACCCGCATGGTCGCGGCGGTGGGGTCCAGGCGCAGGGCGCCGAACACGATGTAGACGCAGCCGAGCACGAGGGTGGCGACCAGCGCGGTCGCCGACAGCCAGAGCTTCTGCCGCGCCCCGGTGCGCGCGATCCACACCAGCGCCTTCGCCGGCGCCTCCAGAACAGCCTTGACGATCATCGGGCGCCTCCGCCGAACCGGTCCTGCAACCGCAGCAGCAGGAATTCGAGGCTGCCGATCATGGCCGCCCAGTCGCTGAGATCCGGGACACGCAGGCCGGGGTCGGCGGCGTGTCCAGGGTCGTCGACCGGGCCGACGGCGACACCCTCGATGCTGATGTCGGCGTGTGCCGAGGTGGAACTGGTGGCCTTGATCAACGGCAGCAGCATGCTGTTCACCAGGTTCAGGTCCGCGTGCGGGTTGAGCGCGGCCTGGTTGAACACATCCGAGAGCAGATTCATATCGGCGATCACCGAACGGGTGTCGGTGCCCTGCACGGACGGGAACCGCGCCAGCTGGGTGGTGATCCGGTCGATTTCGGTGACCAGCCGCAGCAGCTGCGCGGTGTCGGCCGAGACCACCTCGAGCGCGGGCCCGGCGGCGGCGATGGACTCCGATATCGCCGCGTCCTGGGCGGCCAGCGTGGCGGTGAGCCTGCCGGTGGCGGTCAGCGCCTCGGTGATCTCGCCCGAGCGGGCGGTCAGGGTGGCGATCAGCTCCCGCGACTGCTGGATCAGCGCGGCCACCCGGTCGCCGTCCTCGCCCACGGCGTTGCCCAGATCGTTGACCAGGGTGGTCAGATCGCGGATGGCGCCGCCGTTGACCAGCATGGCGCTGGTGGTCAACGCCTCCTCCACGGTGGCCGCGGCGGTGGTCGCGCTCACCGGGATGGTGTCGCCGTCGCCGAGCGTCGAGGTCTGCGGCCCGGCGTCCGGCGGCGGGGTCAGCGCGATGTACACATCGCCCAGGGGGGTGGCCGAACGCAGTTCGGCGGTGGTGCCGACCGGTAGCCGGGTCGCCGCACGGATGCGCAGCGTGACCACGGCGCGGAAATCGGCGGCGCGCATGTCCGCGACCTCGCCGATGTCACCGCCCGCCAGCCGCACCTTGGCGCGGTCGGGCAGGTTGAGCGCGTTGACGAACACGGCGGTCAGCTCGTAGGTGTCCGAGGACAGCCCCGGTGCGGGCAGCGGCACGCTCTCCAGGCCGATACCGCAGCCGGTCGAGCCCAGCGCGAGCGTGACCGCCACCGTCGCCGCCGCGAGGGACTTGCGGGCCGGGAATCCTCTGCGCGCCGGGCTCATCGCGGCATCTCCGCCATCGCGGTGATGATGGAGGCCATACCGAGGTCGGGCCCGAAGTCCTGCAGAGTCCCGGTGGCGCAGCCGAGGTGGCGCAGGCCGAGGATGTTGCAGACCTCCTTGACCAGCTGGCCGTCCAGGACCATCCGGTCGATCAGGCCGTGCACGCGCAGAGCGCCCGCCTGCTGGTCGACGGCGTTGTAGGCGTTGTCGAGCATCAGCGGTCCGACGTCGAGCACCTCCGCCAGCTCGCGCTGGTAGTCGGCCATCGCCTGGGTGACCACGTCGGTGCCGGAGACGGTGTTGCGCACCAGTTCCCGGTTGTCGCGCAGCAGCTGGGCGGTCTGGGCGAGCAGTTCGTTGAGCTGCGCGCCGGTGGTGCCGGTGCCGAGTTACTCGGAGGCGAGGAACTCCAGCAGCGCGCCGAGGTCGGCGCCGAAGGAGCGGATCAGCTCGTCGTTGGAGGCCGCGGCCTGCGCGAGCGCGTTCAGGTTCGCCACGATGGCAGTGACCTGGGCGCCGGTCTGCGCGCCGCCGTCGGCGCTGAGCCGAAGGGCCTGCTCCAGCTGGCCCAGCGCCTGACGCATCAGCGCGCCGTTGCCCTCGGTGGCGGCCGCGCCGACCGCGACGAGGTCGGCGATCGGGCCCTGTCCCGCGCCGTCACCGCTGAGTTCGACCGACAACCTGCTCACCATGGCGAGGACTCGGTCGATCTCGACGGGAGTCCTGGTGCGGTCGAGGCCGATCAGATCGCCGGAGCGCATCTTCGGGCCGTCGGTGTAGGGCGGGGTGAGTTCGACGTGGCGGTCGGTCAGCACCGAGGTGGACAGGGTGACTGCCTCGGCGGTGGCCGGGATCGGCACCTCGGCGTCGATCTCCATCCTCACCTCGACGAATCCGCCCCGGTTCTCGATGCCGGTGACCCGGCCGACCCGCATGCCGAGCACATCGACGGCATTGCCGACGTAGAGGCCGTTGGCGTTGTCGAAGTGGGCGGTGATCGTCATGGTGTCGTCCGACCACGGCGTGCCCGCCGAGCAGGCGGCCAGGACCACGGCCACCAGCAGGGCGGGCAGCAGGCGGAGACGGGCGAGTACCGTGCGCGTGCTCATCTGCAGTCCTTGAAGTATTCGGCCAGCGTCATCGAGCGGGCCTGGTTGCCGACCGCGCACATCCAGGAGTCGATGAGCGTGCCCGCGGGCGCGTTGAAGTCCAGGGCGTTGGCGCTGCCGAGCGCGTTGGTGAAGTTGCGGACCGGCACCGGCAGGATCTCCAGTGTGCTGCGCAGTACGTCCTGGCGGGCCGACAGCGCGCCGACCAGGCGCTCCAGATCGGTGAGCAGCCGCACGATCTGTGATTGCTGCTCCCCCAGCATCTCGTCGAGGCGCTGGATGAGGGTGCTGCTCGCGTCGATGAGCCTGCCCAGCGCCTCGATGCGGGTGTTCAGCTCCCCGACGAGGACGGCGCCCTGGTTGACCATCCGGCCGAGGGTGAGCTGCTGGTCACGGATCGCGGTGGTCAGCTCCTCGGTGCTGGCGAGCAGGGTGCCGAGCTGGTCGCGGCGATCGGCGATCACCCCCGACAGGTTCTCGATATTGCGCAGCATGTCCGGCACCAGCGCGGGCGCGCCCTGGAGCTGGTCGGCCAGCACCGCCATGGAGTCGGCGATGCGGTCGGCGTCGACCTGTTCGAAGGTGGTGGTGGCGTTCTGCAGCGCGGTCTGCAGGTCGTAGGGAACGGAGGTGTGCGACAACCGGATCCGGCGGTCGGGCACCGAGCCCTCGCCCGCCGGCGCGATGTCGACGTAGCGGGAGCCGAGCAGGGTGGTCAGCTTGATCGAGGCGCGGGTCTGCGCGCCGAGATCGACGTCGCGGTCGATGCTCATGCGCACCAGCACGCGATCACCGTCCAGGCGCAGCGACTCGACCGTGCCGATCGGCACGCCCGCGGTGCTCACCTGGTCGCCCGGCGTGAGCTGGGCGGCCTGGGCGAACTCGGCTTCATAGGTGACCTTGCCGAAGCCGATGCGGCTGATGCCGACCACCCCGAGCACGAGCACGGTCAGCAGGGCCACCGCCACCGCGCCGAGGCGCAGCGGGTCGTGCCGCTCGACCGGGGCGGTGACCGTGGCGAGCAGGGAGCGGGCGGCCCGGCGCACGGCGGAGCCCGCCGCCGAGGTGTTGCGGGGACGCGGGGTCTGCGCATGATCGGTCATGGGATCACCGGCACTTCGCGGATTGCTGGATCTTGCCGTCCGGCGAGAGGCCGGCGACGACATCGGGGATCAGGTGGCTCAATCCCGGAATGAGGGTGATGTTCAGGTTGCAGATGTAGGCGTTGGCGGAGGCGCCGTCCTGGGTGAAGCGCGCGAAACCCTTGAGCGTCACCGGGATGTTGTAGAAGAGGTAGGCGAAACGCTCGGCGTTGCCGGTGATGTGGCCGGTGAAGCCGGGCTCGCGGGCCAGCAGCGCGCGCATGCTCGGGTCGATGCCGGTGAACACCTCCGACATGCTGCCCACGGTGGTGGAGATGGCGTCGATCTGGCCGGTGAGCCGGTCGCGTTCCGCGGCCAGCGCGGTGAAGATCTCCTCCGTGGTGGCCATGACGGACTCCAGATTCCCGCTCTGGGCGGCCAGGCTCCGCAGCACCGCGTCCAGGTTGACGATCACCTCGTCGAGCACCCGGTCCGGCCCGGCGAAGGACTGCGCCAGCGCGGAGGTCTGGGCGATGAGCGTGGCCAGCGACCCGGTGTCGCCCTGCAGGGCGAGGATCAGCGTCTCGGTGATCTTGTCCACCTGGTCGGGGTCGAGCACGGTGAACAGCGGCTCGAAGCCGCGCAGCATGGCCGCGATGTCGAAGGATGGTTCGGTGTGCTCGACCGGGATGCGCCCGCCGTCGGGCAGCTTCTCCACCGGCACGTCGAACGCGCCCTCCGACAACGCCAGATAGCGCTGGCCGATGATGTTCTGGTAGGTCACCGCGGCTCTGGTGGTGGTGTAGAGGGTCTGGTCGTCCTGGACCCGGAAGGTGACCGCGGCGAGGTGCCCGTCCAGTTCGATCCTGTCGACCCGGCCGACCCGCACCCCCGCCACGCGCACGTCGTCCCCGGTGCGCAGACCGCTGACGTCGGTGAAGGTGGCGGTGTAGGAGCGCGTCGAGCCCTCGACGCCGCGCTGGAGGGTGACGAACACCAGCCAGCTGAGCACGAACGACACCACGAGGAACAGCACGAGCCCGATCAGGGTGCGGCGCTGGGTCATCGGCCCGCCTCCTGCCCCTGCGGCACCGGGGTGGTCTCCTCCGGCGCGGGACCGATCGTCACCACGGCGCCGCGCAGCAGCGGGCCGAGCAGGATGGCCGCGGCCGAACTCACCGGCTCCCCGAGGATCTCGCCGAGCTGGGCGAATTCCTGCGGGCTGCCCACCGGGCCGACATTGCCGCCCATGAAGCCGGCGGGTGGCGCATAGCCCTCGGGCAGAATCAGATTCGCCGGGTCGAGGCCCGGCGGCATGGACTGCTCCGGCGCCGTGGTGGGCGCGGTGAAGCAGCTCGGCCCGGCCAGATCGCCGTAGCGGGGGCAGTCGGCCCTGGTATAGGGGGTCGCCGGGGCCAGCGACAGGATCATCTTCGACTGCACCAGGCCGACATCGGCGTGGTAGACGTGGTCGAAGAACTTCTGCGCCGTGACGGCGAGCCGGGTGGTGATCGGCACGAAATGCTCCGAGTTGTCGGCCAGGACCCCGATCACCGGGGTCAGCGAGGTCGAGATCCTGATCATGCGGTCGGTGTTGTTCTCGAAGGCGGTGGCCATGGTGCCCGTGGTGGTCAGGCCCGCCGCCAGGAAGGCGTTCAGCTGTTCCCGCTTCTCCGCGACCGTGCGCATCGGCACGACCGCCTGGTGCAGTGCGTCGAGCAGCTCCGGGGCCGACTGCTCCAGCCCCCGCACCGCGCCGACCAGCGAGCCGACCGTGGTCGGTCCGCCGTCGGGCGCCATGACCTGGTCGAGCCTGGTCACGATGGTCTCCAGTTGCGCGCCCGCGCGCACCAGGTCGGCGCCCTTGCGGTCGGTGGCCTGGGCGAGCGCGCCGATCAGGCCCACCGTGTCGTCGGTGCCGCTGCGACTCATCGCCGCGATGATCTCGCGCATCTGGGTCAGCGCGGTCTGGAACTGCACGGTGGCCAGGCCGGTGTCCTCGGGGATGGCGAAGCCGTCGTGGATCGCCGGGCCCGGCCCGTTGTCCACCAGCTGCACCGAGGACACCGCGAAGACGTTGCTCGGCACCACGCGCGCGGTGACGGTCTGCGGGATGCCCGCCGCGTGCTCGGGGTCGATGTCGATGTGCACGCGGTTGGGTTGTCCCTCACCGGAGGACGGGGTGACCCCGCGCACCGAGCCGACCAGCACGCCGCGGAACTTGACGTCGGAGTTCTCCGGCAGGCCGTCGCCGATCTCGGTCATCAGGCCGGTCACCCGCACCGAGTCCGAGAGATCGCCGTTGAACTCGGCGACCATCCACGCCGCCAGCGCCGCGACCACCGCGAGGAAGGCGATGCCGCGGAAGAGCAGGCTGGTGTCGGAGTGGCCGCGGCCGTCGGTTTCGAACGCTATCGGCATCGGGTCATCCTCCGAACCTGGCGCCGGACTCGACGCCCCAGAACGCCATGGTCAGCAGCATGTTGGCGATGATCATCACGGTGATGCTGGTGCGCATCGCGCGCCCGGCGGCCACGCCGACGCCCTGCGGGCCGCCGGTGGCGTAGTAGCCGTAGTAGCACTGGATGGTGGAGGTGATGGTCACGAAGATCACCGCCTTGAGCACCGAGTAGATGATGTCGCGCGGTTCCAGCACGAGGGTGAAGTAGTGCAGGTA
>NZ_JARWRU010000238.1 GCF_029867845.1 Nocardia farcinica
CCCCCCCGGGGGGCGTGTGGCGGGGGGGGCGGGGGGCCGGGGGCCCCCGCCCCCCCCCGCGACTCGGGGGGGGCGGCCACGGCGGCCACGGTGGAGACCTCGAACAGCTCGCGCACACCGAAATCGGTGTTCAGCGCGGCCGACCGGCGCGCGGCGACCTGGGTGGCCGACAGCGAGTTGCCGCCGAGGGCGAAGAAGTCGTCGTCCAGGCCGACCCGCTCCACGCCGAGCACCTCGGCGAAGGTGCGGGCCACGATCTCCTCGACCGGGGTGGTCGGGGCGCGGAACTGCGCGGCCTCGAAGCTCGGGGCGGGCAGCGCCCTGCGGTCCAGCTTGCCCGAGGCGTTGAGCGGGAACTCCGCCAGCGCCATGATCAGCGCCGGGACCATGTAGGCGGGCAGCTTGGCGGCCAGATCCTCGCGCACCAGATCCACGTCGAGAGTGGCGCCCGAGGCCGGAACCACATAGGCCACCAGGTTCTCGTTGCCGCGCTGGTCGACGTGGCGCACCACCACCGACTGCGCGATCTCGGGCAGCCCGGTGAGCGTGGCCTCGATCTCACCCAGCTCGATGCGCAGACCGCGCAGCTTCACCTGGAAGTCGGTGCGGCCCAGGTACTCGAGCTCCCCGTCGGCCGTCCAGGCCACCAGGTCACCGGTGCGGTACATGCGCTCACCCGTGCCGAACGGGTTGGCCACGAACCGGTCCGCGGTCAGATCCGCGCGGCGCACGTACTCGCGCGCCAGCTGGTCGCCCGCCAGGTACAACTCACCCGCGACACCGACCGGGCTGGGCCGCAGACGCGAATCCAGCACGTAGACCCGGGTGTTGAACACCGGGGCGCCGATCGGCACGGTGTCGGTGTCGGCCTCGGTCACCTGGTGGTAGGTGACGTCGACCGCGGCCTCGGTGGGGCCGTACAGGTTGTGCAGCTGGGCTCCGGTCAGCTCGAGCAGGCGGTGGGCGGTGCGCGGCGGCAGCGCCTCACCGGAGGCGAACACCAGCCGCAGCGACTCCACACCGGCGCGGGCGGCGCCGAGTTCGGCCAGCGCGGCCACGAAGACCGCCAGCATGGACGGCACGAAGTGGACCGTGGTGATCCGCTCGGCGGCGATGGTCTCGGCCAGGTAGGCCGGATCGCGGTGACCGTCCGGCCTGGCCACGACCAGGCGCGCGCCGATCTGCAACGGCCAGAAGAACTCCCACACCGACACGTCGAAGGTGGCCGGGGTCTTCTGCAGCACCACGTCGTCGCGGGTCAGCTCGTACTCCGAC
>NZ_JARWRU010000239.1 GCF_029867845.1 Nocardia farcinica
CCCGGGCGCAAACGTGCCCCGGGGGGGGGTGGGGCTCGGCTTCTCGCTGGGCTGGTGCGGGCGGGTGTGGGCGCGCCCCGGCGGGCGCCGGGTGTCCATTCTCGGCATCATGATCAGCCTGATCGCGTCCATGGACGACACCCCGGAGATGCTGCGCTGCAAGGGCCAGATCGACCACGTCGGCGGCGCGCCGTGGACGCCGGAGCTGATCGACATCTGGCGCGATCGCTTCGGCGTGCGCGCGGCGGGCAGCTCGGTGTTCGGCCTGACCGAGGCCACCTTCATCACCAGCACCCCGCCCGATATGACCGCCCCGCTCGGCTCGTCGGGCCGCCGCAACGCCGATTTCGACGTGCGCATCGTCGACGACGAGGACCGCGAGCTGCCCCCCGGCGTGTCCGGCGAGATCATCGTGCGTCCGCGCCGCCCGCACATCATGTTCGAGGGCTACTGGCGCAGGCCCGACGCCACCGCCGCGGTCATGCGCAATCTGTGGTTCCACACCGGCGACATCGGCAAGTTCGACGAGGACGGCTGGTTCTGGTTCGTCGACCGCAAGAAGGACTACCTGCGCCGGCGCGGCGAGAACGTCTCCAGCTTCGAACTCGAGCGCACCTTCCGCGCCCACCCCGACATCGCCGAGGTGGCGGTGCACGCGGTGGCCTCCGAGCACACCGAGGACGACATCAAGGTCACCGCGGTGCGCACCTCGGCCGGGACGGTCACCGAGGAACAGCTGTGCCGGTGGTCGCTGGACAAACTGCCCTACTTCGCGGTGCCCCGCTACATCGAGTTCCGCGACGAGCTGCCCCGCAACGCCACGGGCAAGATCCTCAAGTACCAACTGCGCGAGGAGGGGGTGACCGCGGCGACCTGGGACATCGAACAGTCGTCCGTGGTCGTCTCCAAGCGCTGACCGGCGGGCCGGCGGCGTGGCCGGCTCCGATGACAGGAGAACACCGAATGTCCGAACTCGACCTGCTGCAAGCCGTGCGGCTCAAGGGTCGTGCTCGTGCCGCCGACCTGGCGGCCACGGCGGGACTGCCCGAGGCCGACGGCAGCGCCGAACTCGCCCGGCTCGCCGCGGCGGGACTCGTCGAGGGCAAGTCCCTGCTGCGGATCACCCCCGCCGGGCGCGAGCGGCTCGACGCGCTGCTGGCCGAGGAGCGCGCCGGCGCCGACAGTGCCGCGATCTCCGTGCTCTACAGCGCCTTCCGCGCCGTCAACGCCGACTTCAAGGCCCTGGTGGTGGACTGGCAGCTCAAGGACGGTGAGCCGAATCCACACACCGACGCCGACTACGACGCCGCGGTGCTGGCCCGGCTGGCCGAGATCCACGAACGCGTCGTGCCGATCCTGGACTCGGCCGCCGTGCAGATCCCGCGCCTGGCCCGCTACACGGGCAAGCTGGCCGACGCGCTCACCGAGATCCGGGCGGGCGACCACAGCTGGTTCACCAAGCCCATCGCCGACTCGTATCACACGGTGTGGTTCGAGCTGCACGAAGAGCTGATCCTGGCCGCGGGCCTGACCCGCGAGGCCGAAGCCCGAGCAGGCCACGCCCACTGACCCGTAGCGTTCGGCCCCGAGAGCCGGCGAAGGAGGAATCATGCCGCTGCAGGACCACATGCAGCTCATCTCGACCGACGACCACCTGATCGAGCACCCGCTGCTGTGGAGCGAGCGGTTGCCGAGCAAGTACGTCGAGCGCGGCCCCCGCATCATCGAGAAGGTGATGAACGAGGGCAACCCGCCGGCCCAGGTCTGGCAGTGGGAGGACCGCATCTACCCCTACATCGGGTTGAACGCGGTGGCGGGCAAGAAGCCCGAGGAGTTCGGCGCCGAGCCGGTCCGCTACGACGACATGCTGCCCGGCTGCTACGACCCCGCCGCCCGCATCGCCGACATGGACATCGACGGCGTACAGGCAGCGCTGTGCTTCCCCTCGTTCCCCCGTTTCGCCGGCACCGTCTTCCTCCAGGGCGAGGACAAGGACCTGGCGCTGCTGTGCGTGCAGGCCTGGAACGACTACGTGCTCGACGTGTGGTGCCCCACCGCCCCGGACCGCTACATCCCCATGACGATCATGCCGCTGTGGGACCCGGAGCTGTGCATCGCCGAGATCGAACGCACCGTCGGCCGTGGCTCGCGCGCCATCTCCTTCCCGGAGAACCCGGTCCCGCTCGGCCTGCCCTCCTTCCACACCGACCACTGGGACCGCTTCTTCTCCGCCTGCGAGGAGTACGAGCAGGTGCTGTGCACCCACTTCGGCACTTCGGGCAAGCCGCCCATCACCGCGCCGGAGGCCCCGATGGCGGTGATGATCGCGCTGTTCGGCTGCAACTCCATGTACGCCACCGCCGACCTGCTGTTCTCCCCGGTCTTCCACCGCCACCCGCGCCTGAAGTTCGCGTTGAGCGAGGGCGGCGTCGGCTGGGTGCCCTACATGCTCGAGCGCATCGACGAGACCTGGGAGCGGCACCGCTTCTACCAGAACGTCAACCAGACCGTGCGCCCGTCGGAGCTGTTCCGTGCGCACATCTACGGTTGCTTCATCTCCGACCAGCACGGCATCGACAACCGCCACAAGATCGGCATCGACAACATCACCTGGGAGTGCGACTACCCGCACTCGGACTCCAACTGGCCCAACA
>NZ_JARWRU010000240.1 GCF_029867845.1 Nocardia farcinica
GAGGGGGGGCGGGCGGGGGGGTGGGGGGGGGGGGGCGGGGGGGGGTCCGCGCGGGGGGCGGGGCGCGGCGCGGTCACCCGGCGGGGGCGCCCGCGGGTCACGCCGTCCCCGGCGGACCACCGGACACGAGCGGCTCAGGAGCCTGTCTCCGCGACGGTCGCGGGGATCTCGGCAGCCGACAGGCCGGCGCGCCTGTCGCCGTGGCGGCCCGCGTACTCCCCGGGCTCGACGAGCAGACTGTGGCCCGGCGGGACGAAGGCGACGTCGCAGCCGGGGGCCGGATCGACCTCACCGGGGACTGGTTCGCAGCCGGAGCGGACCGTGTCTCCCGTCGGGCCGACACCGTCCGAGGCCGGGACACCGCCGGTCGCCTCGGGAGTGGTCGAGGCCGGATGCCCCGGAGCCGGTCCGGTGCGGGTGATCCAGGCCAGAGGTTCCTCGTCCGCGTCGGCGGGGGCGCCGGAGATCCGGTGGTCCCAGGTGCCGAGGCCGGTGGGGTCGGTGAAGAAGTGGTCGGGGATGCCGTCGTCGTCGAGGTCGAGAGCGGCGATGTCGGCGATGCCCGTGCCCGCCGAATCCCAGAGGGCGTCGTCGGCCAGGCCGTCGCCGTCGAAATCCAGGCGAACCGCGTCGCTCAAACCGGTACCCGCCAGGGCCGGATCCGCGGCACTCGACCATTCGTGGACGACGCCGTCGCCGGTGCCGAACGAGTACTCGATGTCGGTCATATGGGTTTGGACGCCGGAAACCGGATCGCGGTTCCGTCTCGGGGACGAATCCGTACCGGCGAGGGTAAGTTGATCTTCGTGGTGACGGGCAAGGTGATCGGCCGATGACAGCGTTGCCGAGCAAGCCGAGTACCCCGCTGCTGCTCGGATTTCTCGTCACCGGGCTGGTGGGCACCGCGACGGTTCCAGCGCTCGCCGCACCCCAGCTGTGGAGCCCGGCCCCGGTGAACCAATGCGGGGAGCAAGGATTCGATCCGCTGGCGCGGCTGCCGCTGCCGTCCGAGCCGAGGCCGCCGCTGCTGCTGCCGGAGAAGATCGAGCTGTTCTACCCGCTGCCCGAGCTGACCTTCGTGCCAGTGCACGAACCACCCCCGCCGCAGGTGCGGGTGGCCGCCGACCCGCTGCCCGCGGATCCGTGCGGCGATCCCTGCCCCGACCTGCGCGAACCCGCCGCACCTGGCGCGCAGGGCGAACCCGCCACACCGGGCGAGCACGGACAGGGCGCGGATGCGGGCGAGGACGGCGCGTACTCCGGTGAGCCCGCCAGGGACGTGTCGGGCGGCGCCGGGACCGGCTCCGCGGAAACCGGGAGCAGCATGGGCAGCGGCAGCGTCTTCGGCATCGAGTTGCCGCGCCTGGAGGTCCGGCCGCAGATCGAGCCCATCCCGATCCCGATCCCCGGCGGCCCGCGCCCCGACCCGCAGCCCGCCCCGCCCGCCAAGAGCCCCGACGTCGAGCCCGGCCCGCTCGCGCCCGCGCCCACCGCTCCCGCCGTCGGCGGGACCGAACTGGTCGGCCAGGTCACCGGCCACGGCTCGCTCAACCGCACCGACGTGCGCTGGCGGGTGCACGGCACCGACCTGGGCATCATGTGGGAGAGCAGGCCGGGCGAGGTGGCGGTGGCCTTCGGCGACACCTTCGGCGAGGGCTGGACCTACGGCGGGGCCGGCGGCTCGGACTGGCGCTCCAACGTGCTCGGATTCAGCGCCGACACCGACCTCTCCGACGGCCTGACCATCGACTCCATGATCCAGGACGACCGTTGCCACGCCGCGGAACTGCTGTCCAGCCGCAAGATCAAGAACTACGAGACCACGGTCATCCCCACCTCCGGCTTCGCGCTCGACGGCAGGCAGTACATGAGTTACATGTCGGTCCGCCGCTGGAGCGCGGTGCCCGGCCTCTGGTACACCAACCACGGCGGCATCGCCTGGTCCGACGACAACGGGTCCACCTGGACCAAAGATCAGCACGCCCGCTGGGACAACCTGTTCGGCCTCGGCCGGTTCCAGGTGACCGCGATGGTGCCGCACGGCGATCACGTCTACATGTTCGGCACACCCAACGGCCGCGTCGGCGTCACCGGGCTGGCCAGGGTGCCCAAGGAGCACGTGCTAAACAAGTCGGCCTACCAGTACTGGGTGGACGGAACCTGGCGGCCCGCCGCCGAGAGCGACGCCACGCCGCTGTTCCTCGGCATCGCCTCCGAACTGTCGGTGCGCTACGACGAACAGACCGGCCGCTGGCAGATGACCTACCTCGACTCCGTGCGCGGCGCCATCGTGCTGCGCGAGGCCACCAGCCCGCAGGGCGCGTGGAGCGAGGCCGTCCCGGTGCTGTACACCGCCGACTACCCGAAAGCCTACGGCGGATTCATCCACCCGTGGTCGAGCGGCGGCGACCTGTACTTCACCATGTCGGCCTGGGACAGCTACAACGTCTACCTCATGCGGGCGCGGTTGCTCGGGCGTTGACCCGCTCCGCGCCGACCAGCGCTCGGCTCCCATCCGCCGGTCCGTCGGCGCGACCGGCGCAGTGCCCGTCAGCCCGCCCGGCGGAAACGCAGTGGCTGCCCCGGCCTGGCCTGGGCGACCAGGTCGACGTCGGCGTCGCACACCACGGCGATCACCGGATAACCGCCGGTGATCGGATGATCGGCCAGGAACACCACCGGCTCCCCGCTGGGCGGGACCTGCACAGCGCCGAGCGCCATGCCCTCGGTGGGCAGTTCACCGTCCATCGCGCGCCGCAGCGGCGGACCGGACCGGCGGTGCAGGCGCGCGCCCACCCGGTCGGTCTCCGTGGCGACCGCCCACGAACCGGCGAACAGCGCCTGCGGGTCGGCGAACCGGTCCGCCCTCGGACCCGGTATCGCCCGCACCTCGACGACCTCGGGAAGCGGCGCGACCGGCGCGAAATCGACCGGCGGCCAGGTCGGTGGCGCCGGGCCGATCGGCAGCGGCGCACCCGGCCGCAGCGGCTCCGGCCCGAGCCCGGCCAGGGTGTCGCGACTGCGTGAGCCGAGCACCGGCTCCACCACCACCCCGCCCCGGATCGACACATAGGACCGCAGGCCGCACGGGGCGAATCCGAGCCGCAGGGTCTGCCCCGCGTCCAGCGGCAGCGCCGTGGCGTGCCCGACCGGCACACCGTCCACGGTGGCGGGCGCGGGCGCGCCGGTGACGGCCACCAGGTGCGGTTCCTCCGCGCGGATCGCCAGCCCGCCGAGCAGCACCTCGATCGCGGCCGCGTCCTCGGGATTGCCGACCAGCCGGTTGGCCAGCCGCAGGGACGCCCGGTCGGCCGCGCCCGAGACGCCGACACCGGAGTCGAACCAGCCCGGCCTGCCCAGATCCTGCACGGTGGCCGATGGGCCGACCGCGAGCACGCGCATCATCGTCCTGTCTCCTCGCGCCCGGGGTCGCCGTCGCCGCCCGCGCCGCGATCCCCGCGAGCGTCTTCGCGTCTCGGGGCGCTGCGGTCGCGGGCCGTGCGACCTGCGTCGACGAATCGGACGGTGGCGCCGGCCCGGATGAGGGCGGGCGGGTCGCGGCGCTCGTCCCACAGGACGGCGTCGGTGTGGCCGATGAGCTGCCAGCCACCGGGGGAGCTGCGCGGATAGACCGCGGAGTAGCCGCCCGCCAGCGCCACCGCGCCCGCGGGGACGGAGGTGCGTGCGCGGTCGCGGCGGGGGACCGTCAGATCGGTGTCGGCGGTGCGCAGATAGCCGAAACCGGGGGCGAAGCCGGCGAATTCGCAGCGCCACAGGGCGCCGGTGTGCCGGGCGATCACGGTGGGCACGTCGATGCCGAGCAACCCGGCCACGCGGTCGAGGTCTTCGCCGTCGTAGTGGACGCAGACGATCACCGGGTCCTCGTCCGGGGCAGGCGCGGCGAGCGGCGGTGTTCCACGGGAAACATCGGCGGCCGCGGGCGCAGCGGCGGTGGCATCGGGAACGGCCGGGTGCCGGCCGTCCTGGTGCGCGGCGGCGGACGGCGAGGCGGCGAGATCGCGCAGCAACTCACGGGCCGCGCCGCGGACCCGGTCGGCGGCGGCGGGGGAGTGCACGGTCACCAGAACGGTTTCGGCGGCGGGCAGGATGTCCTCGACGCCGGGGATGCGGGCGCGGCGCAGGGCGGCCGCGATCGCGGTGGGCGAGCCCGCCCCGCCGGGCTCGATCAGCCACGCGCGATCGCCCGCGGACAGGAAGCGGGGATCAGTGGCCACCCCTGGCCTCCTGCCCGTTCCCGCGCTCGGGCGCGCAGCCCGCCCCGACGCACCGAGGCACCTGGACACCCGGATTCACACGAAGGCCTTCACCGGCACGCCCGCCTCGGCCAGCGCGGCCCTGATGCGCCGGGCCATCTCCACCGCGGCGGGGGAGTCGCCGTGCACGCACAGGCTGCGCGCCCGCACCGGGACCGATGCCCGCTCCGGCCCCTCTCCTGGCACCACGCGGGCCTCGCCGCGGGTGGCGATCGCCAGCGCCTGCGCCACCGCCTCGTCGGCGGGCAGGACCGCTCCGGGGACGCCGCGCGGGGCGAGCCTGCCGCTGCCGGTGTAGGCCCGGTCGGCGAAGCCCTCGCCGACGAACTCCACCCCGGCCGCGCGGGCGGCGTGTTCGAGTTCGGTGCCCGCCGGGCCGAGCAGAACGAGGCCGGTGCCGTAGTCGATCATGGCGGTGACCACGGCCTCGGCGAGATCGGCACGGGAGCTGGCCTGGTGGTAGAGCGCCCCGTGCGGCTTGACGTAGCGGACCTTGCTGCCCGCCGCGCGGGCGAACGCGTCCAGGCTGCCGATCTGATAGAGCACCTCGTCGCGCAGTTCCTCCGGCGGCACCTCGATGGCGCGCCTGCCGAAGCCCGCCAGGTCACGATGGCCGACCTGGGCGCCGATACGGACGTCGCGTTCGGCGGCGAGCGCACAGGTGCGGCGCATGATCGACGGGTCGCCCGCGTGGAAGCCGCAGGCGATGTTGGCGCTGGTCACCAGGTCGAGCACGGCGGCGTCGTCGCCCATCGTCCACGGCCCGAAGCCCTCGCCGAGATCGCTGTTGAGGTCCAGCGGCATCGTTTCTCCCTCCACCGGTGTCGTGCGCCTGCCGATTCCATTGTCCGCCGCCGAGGACTGCTGTCCGCCACGTGTCCGGCCGCGCCGGTACGCTCGAACGGCCATGCCCGCGTACTTCGATCCGACCTCCTGGTCTCCGATGCGGGCCGTCGGGATCGGCCGTCGGCTCTTGGACCAGTCCTGGCTGGAGCAATGGCTGGCGGCGAGCACCGCGTGGGTCGACCCGGTGCTGGACATGGGCTCGGGCACCGTCACCGCGCTGCTGCCGGACACTCTGCTCACCCTGCTCAGCGAGGGCATCCTCAGCCGCTTCGGCGGTCGCGACATCACGGTCACCGTGATCGGACACGAGTTGCGCGCCACTCTGCGGGTGCTGCGGGTGCGCAGGAGCGGAGCGCACTTCCAGGCCAGGTCGGTGCTGTCCGGCCTCGACTGGGACGGCAGGCGGTTCGAGTCGGTCACGGTGGTGGCGCACGGGGTGCGCCTGATCCCCGGGGTGCCGACGAAGGTCCGCGTCACCGGCATCGACCTGACCGGCACGCTGACCGTCGCCGAACTCGTCCGCTGGCTCGACGGGGCGGATCTGCCCTGGCGGGTGCGCCGCCGCCGGGACGGCACGCTGCTGGCCGTGCATCGCACCCGGGGGCTGGCCGCGCTGGTGGACGGCGAGATCACCGACGACCGGCTGCTGCTGAGAGTGGATCGGGCCTGGTGGAACGGCATCCGGCTGCCGCGCAGGCTCACCCCGCGGCCACCGGGGGTGCTGTTGGGGGAGCTGCCGCCGGGCCTGCGGATCGAGCGCGCGAGCCGCGAGGGCGAGCTGGTGCGTTTCCGGCTGCGGCTGGCCGAGACCACCGCCTCCTTCGATTTGGCGCAGATCCGCGACGCGGTGGTCGCCGGGACCACTCTCGTGCTGTTCTGACCTCCCGGCCCGCCCCCGGTTCAGCCCTTTTTCTGCGTCTTCCACCACTCGAGCAGCGCGGCCTCGGCCTCCTCGCGCGCGAGCGGGCCGCGGTCAAGGCGCAGCTCCTTGAGGAAGTTCCAGGCCCGCCCGACATCGGGCCCCGGCCGCAGATCGAGCAGCTCCATGATCGCGTTGCCGTCGAGGTCGGGACGGACCTTGGCCAGGTCCTCCTGCTCGCGCAGCCGCGCGATGCGGGTCTCCAGATCGTCGTAGGTGGCCTGGAGGGCGGCGGCGCGGCGCTTGTTGCGGGTGGTGCAGTCGGCGCGGACCAGCTTGTGCAGCCGGGGCAGCAGTTCACCGGCGTCGGTGACGTAGCGGCGCACCGCCGAGTCCGTCCACTGGCCCTTGCCGTAACCGTGGAAGCGCAGGTGCAGGAAGACCAGGCGCGCGACGTCCTCGGTGAACTGCTTGGGGTATTTCAGCGCGCGCATCCGCTTGCGCACCATCTTGGCCCCGACCACCTCATGGTGGTGGAAGGAGACGCCGCCGCCCGGCTCGTTGCGCTTGGTGTCGGGCTTGCCGATGTCGTGCAGCAGCGCCGCCCAGCGCAGCACCATGTCCGGGTCGCCGTCCTCCAGATCGATGGCCTGCTTGAGCACCGTCAGCGAGTGCCAGTACACGTCCTTGTGCTGGTGGTGCTCGTCGATCTCCAGCTTCATCGCGGGCACCTCGGGCAGCACGCGCTGGGCAAGGCCGGTCTCGCACATGATGTCGATGCCGTCGATGGGATGCTCGCCTGCGATCAGCTTGTCGAGTTCGGTGCGCACCCGCTCGGCGGTGATCCGGTCGATCTCGCCCGCCATCGCGGTGATCGCCGCGCGCACCCGCGGGGCGAGGTCGAAGCCGAGCTGGGAGACGAAGCGGGCGGCGCGCAGCATGCGCAGCGGGTCGTCGGTGAAGGAGTCCTCGGGCGCGGCCGGGGTGTCGAGCACGCCCGCGAGCAGATCGTCCATGCCGCCGAGCGGGTCGACGAACTCCATCGAGCCGTCGGCGGCGATGCGCACCGCCATGGCGTTGACGGTGAAGTCGCGGCGCACCAGGTCGCCGTCGAGCGAGTCGCCGAAGGTGACCTCGGGATTGCGCGAGACCCGGTCGTAGCTGTCGGAGCGGAAGGTGGTGATCTCGATCTGCCAGCCCGCCTTGGCGGAGCTGACCGTGCCGAAGGCAAGGCCGCCGGTGTCCCACACGTGGTCGGCCCAGCCGCGCACGATCTCGAGCACCTGCTCCGGCCTGGCGTCGGTGGTGAAGTCCAGATCGGTGCCCAACCTGCCGAGCACGGCGTCGCGGACGCTGCCGCCCACCAGGTACAGCTCGTGCCCTCGGGCGGCGAACAGGCCGCCGAGCGGGGTCAGCACGTCGTCGAGCGCGCCGAGGGTCACCGCGGCCGACGCCAGCAGCCGGGTACGCCTCTCCTCCGCGGCCGAGGCGGCTTGATCGGACACGACGACATCTCCGGACTCGGACGAAACCACGAGGGAACTGTATCTCGCGGCACGAGCGCCACCCGCTGCTGCGCCGCGGCGCGGGCGAGGGGAATCGACACAGTAAGCTTGCCAGGTGTCTCCGGCCGATCGCGCGAACAGTCGACGCCGCCAGCCGCGGCGCCGCGGTTCGGCGGCGAAATCGGGCGATGCTCCCAAACCGCGCATGCGCACGGTTCGGGAGACCTCGGCCGGCGGACTGGTCGTCGACGGACTGGACGGTCCGCCGGAGAAGCGCTGCGCCGCGCTGATCGGCCGCACCGACCGGCGTGGCCGACTGCTGTGGTCGCTGCCCAAGGGCCACATCGAAGAGGGTGAGACCCCGGAGCAGACCGCGATCCGCGAGGTCGCCGAGGAAACCGGCATCAGGGGTGTGGTGGTCGCCGAGCTGGGTGATATCGATTATTGGTTCGTCACGGAAGGACGCCGCGTCCACAAGACGGTGCACCATTACCTGCTCCGTTCGGTGGGCGGCGAACTCTCCGACGCGGACGTGGAGGTCACGCAGGTGGCGTGGGTTCCGTTGACGGAGTTGAATTCCCGATTGGCCTACGCCGACGAACGACGTCTGGCGGAGGTGGCGAATCGGTTGATCGACCGGATGGAGACCGGCAAGCAATGACGCGTGGGCTGTTCCGGCTGTTCGTCGCGGTCCTGACTCTGCTGGGCTCGGTCGTGATGGTGGCGGGGACCACTGCCGTACCCGCCGCGGCTCAGCCGTCCGGCTCGAGCACCACGACCCCCAGATTCGTGAAGCTGGCGGTGGATTCGGTCACCCCGTCGACGGTGACCCCGGCCTCGGAACCGGTGCTCACCGTGGCGGGCACGGTCACCAATATCGGCGACCGCCCGGTGCAGGACGTCTCCGTGCGCCTGCAGCGCGCCGCCGCGGTGTCCGAGCCCTCCCAGCTGCGCTCCACCCTGCAACTCGATCAGGTGAACTTCGACCTGGTCGGCCCGTTCGAGGACGTGGTCGAGGAGCTGAGCCCCGGCCAGCGGCGGCAGTTCACGGTCAGCATCCCGCTGTACTCGGACGTGGCGGCCTCGCTGCAGATCATCGAGCCCGGGGTGTACCCGGTGCTGGTGAACGTCAACGGGACCCCCGCCTACGGCGGTCAGGCCAGGCTGGACGACGCGCGCTTCCTGCTGCCGGTGCTCGGCGTTCCGCAGTTCCCCGACACGCACATCCCGCCCTCGCCCGCACCGGTGGCCACCACGATGATCTGGCCGCTGGCCGACCGGCCACGCATGGTGGGCGGCATCACCGGCGGGCCGGACAGCACCGTCGTGCTCACCGACGACGAACTGGCGGGCTCGCTGGCCACCGGCGGCAGGCTCGACCAGCTGCTCGGCACCCTGGAGACGGTCGTCGGGACCGGCCGCAGCCGCGACGAGGCGCTGGCCTCCTCGGTCTGCCTGGCCATCGACCCCGACCTGCTGCTGACCGCCCAGGCGATGACCTCCGGCTACCGGGTGCTGGCCAGCCCGTCCGACCCGGACGGCGCGACCAGGCAGGGCAGCGGCGGGGAACAGGCCGCTGCCTGGCTGGAGAGACTGCGCGCGCTTGCGCCCACCCTGTGCACGGTGGCCCTGCCCTTCGCCCAGGTCGACCCGGCGGCGCTGGCCGCGGTCGGCGACCCGGCGCTGACCACGCGCGCGCTGGCCGAGCCCGCCGAGATCGTGGACGCGGTGCTCGGGGTGCGCTCGGTGCGCGGCGTCGCGCTGCCCGACGCGGGCGAACTCGATCACGCGGGCGCCTCGCTGCTGCGCGCGCAGGGCTACGGCACCGCACTGCTGGCAGGCACCTCGACCGTGCCCGAGGGCACCGCGGGCGCGGAATCGGCGCTCACCCGCGACTACACCTACGGCGGCACCTGGGCCGCGCCCGATCCCGCGCCCGCACCCGAGCTCGTTCGGGTGCCGCAGATCAGCGCCGAACCCGTCGCGCCCGCCGCCCCCGCCCCGCAAGCGCCGCCCCCCGCCCCCGCGCCGCCGTCGGCGCTCCCCCCGCCCCCGCCCCCCCCCCCCGCGGGCCCCCCGCGGCGCGGGGCCCCCCACCCCATCTGGTG
>NZ_JARWRU010000241.1 GCF_029867845.1 Nocardia farcinica
CCCCCCCCCCCCCCCGCCGGGCGGGGGGGGGGGGGGCGGGGGGGGGTCCGGCCCCCTCCCCGCCCCACCCTCCCTTCTTTGCTGCGGGGGGGGCGGGGGGGGGGGGGCGGCCCCCCCCCCCCCCCCGCGCCGAATGCGAAGCGGCCGCACGGGAACTCGGCGTGCGCAGCCTGCGCGAGATCGCCGGTCCCGCGCAGGTGACCCGCATCGGCGACCCGGTGCTGCGCCGCCGCGCCCGGCATGTGGTGACCGAGAACGCCAGGGGGGCCGCGGTGGCGGCTCGGCTGCGCGCGGGAGCCGACCCCCGCGAGATCGGTCCGATCCTCACCGAGGGGCACGCGTCCCTGCGCGACGACTTCGAGGTGTCCACCCCGGCGCTGGACGAGGCCGTGGACGCGGCCATCGCCGCCGGCGCGTACGGCGCGCGCATGGTGGGCGGTGGATTCGGCGGCAGTGCCATCGCTCTGGTGGACCGCGCCCGTGCGGCGGCGGTCGCGCCGGCGGTCGGGCAGCGGCTCACGGCGGCCGGGCACCCTCGGCCGAGGACGTTCGCGGTGGTGCCGTCGGCGGGGGCAGGCCCGGTCCGGTGACCGCGCCGCCGCCCTGGCCTCGGGGGCGATGCGGTCCCCGCACCGGAATCGGGTGTGCCGCAACCGGTGTCCGCTGGAACCGGGTGCGCCGGAACCGGTCGCGCTGGAACAGATCTACGCGTCGGGACGGGGAATGTCTCCGCGCCAGGCGCCGGTCTCCGCCCCCTGGCTCTCGATGAACTCCTTGAAACGCTTCAGATCCCCGTTCACGCGGTGCTTCAGCACACCGAGCTTGTCGGCGGCCTGTTCGACGAAGCCCTCGGGGTCGACGTCCATCTGCGCGGTGACGCGGGTGTGGTTGTCGTCGAGACGGTGGAAGGTGATGACACCGGCGTGATTCGGGCCGGAGTCGGACTTCCACGCCACCCGTTCGTCGGGATGCTGCTCGGTGATGGTGGCGTCGAACTCCCTGGTCGACGGCCCGACGTGGATGCGCCAGTGGGTGTGCCGGTCGTCGAGCTGACGCACGGCCTCCACGCCCTCCATGAACTGCGGGAAGGATTCGAACTGCGTCCACTGGTTGTAGGCGGTGCGAACGGGAACCTCGACGTCCACGGTGGCGGCCATCGTGCTCATACCAACCCCTTTCCTCGATGACGGGTCACCGCGTCGGCTACCCGGGGGTCCATGCCATAAACGAGGGCCTCTCCTCAAACGATGGCCTCTCCTCGCACGCGGGGGCGCGCGCCGCCGGTCAGTTCAGCAGTCCGGTGTGGGTGCGGCCACGGACCACCCTCGGCAGCAGGGCGCCGAGGGCGATCATGCCGAGGCCGAGGCCGAAGTGCAGCCAGTCGTCGGCGGTGTTGACGGGGACGAAGTTGGCCGAACTCTCCTTGTCGACGACCAGGCCGTAGAGCCACAGCGCCAGGTAGATCACGCCACCGCCGATCAGGAAACTCGTGGCGGCGCCTGCCGTTCGCGAGGCGATCAGACCGAGGATGCCGAAGGCCAGATGCACCAGGTTGTGCAGGATCGAGACGGCGAACAGGCCGAACAACCGGGCCTCGGAGTGGTGGCCCGCCCATTCCAGGGTGTCGTAGTTGCTGGTGATGCCCGGGATGAAGCCGAGGATGCCGACCAGCAGGAACACCGCGCCGACCACGAGAGCGGCGATGCGGACCGGCGACCACTCGTTCGTCCTGGTGGTGGAGTCGAACGTTGCCATGACAGTGCCTTCCGTGCGGGGCCTCACGGTGCAGGCCCACGGTGCGGGGCCTCACCGTGCGGACGTTCGGGTCCCGCCCGCGTACCCGGGTCCGCCCGCGGCAAACCCGTGCGGCGAACCCCGATGCCCCTCAAACATCAGGGTTCACCGTTCGCGAGGATCAGGACGTCGCGCGCAGCCGCGAGCGCAGGCCCACCAGGATGTCGACAGCCAGGAAGACCAGCAGGCTCGTCCCGACGAGCGGTGCGAACCAGCCCACCACCAGCGCAGCCCCGAGCAGCGGCAGCGCCAGCCACGGCGAAGAGCCGCGCAGCGCACCGCGCCGCGGCGCCCGCCCGCCCGGACGGCGGCCTGCCCCGCGCGTCGGTCTGCGCTGCCACCACGACCGGTAACCGAGCACGATCACCAGGACCAGACCGGCCATCGCAGCCAGCAGCAACAGCTGGTTGGCCAGGCCGAACATCAGGCCCATGTGGAACTGGATGCCCCAGTTGGACAGCTTGGCCATCAGCGGCCAGTCCGCGTAGTCGAGGCGGTCGGTGATCGCACCGGTGCGCCCGTCCACGGCGACCGAGTTCACCGTGTAGATGCCGGGCAGCCGCCGCTCCTTCACCGCGTAGGCCTGTCCGTCCGCGGCCGGCACCGCGATCTCGACGGCCTGGGTGATGCCCGCGGCCAGAGTGGCCGTGTATGCCCGCTCGATTTCCGCGGCGCGCGAACCGGATTCGGTGTGGGCGGGCATCGCGGGCGAATCACCGTGGTGGTGGCCGCCATCGGGGGCGGTGGCGGGCGCGCTGTCCAGCGTGGTGCTCACCGACGGGGTGGTCCAACTGAGTTGGGTGCGCAGCTCGGAGATGTTGGCCCCGGCGTAGGCCGACCAGGTCATACCGGTCACCGACAGCAATGCCGCCAGCGGCAGGATCCACACGCCGATCGCGCCGTGCCAGTTGACCGTGCGCGGCCGCCCGGCCCGGCTGCGATCCGGCGCCAGCAGCCAGGCGGCGGAATTGCGGCTGCGCCGCGAGCGCACCCGCCGCCACCACAGCAGCACCCCCGCGAGGACCACGATCCACAGCCAGGACGCGGCCAGTTCGCTGTAGAGCCTGCCCGGCTCGCCCAGGTGCAGATCCCGGTGCAGCCGGTCGATCCAGGTGCGCAGGGGCAGCGCACCCGAACTGCCGTAGACCACCGACTCACCGACCGGCTCGGCGGTATAGGGGTTCACGAAGACCGCCCGCCGCTCGGATTCGCCCAACGTCGCGTCGGCGAAGAGCACCCGGGTGGTGTCGGTCTCGCCGGGGGCGGGGGAGACGGCCACCAGCGGCAGATCGGGTCGCACGGCGGTCGCCGCGTCGACCTGTTCGGACAGCGGCCTCGGCGTGCCCGCCGCCTCGACGGTGAGCAGATCGCGCGAGACGATCTGCTCCAGTGTCGGGGCGATGGCGTAGAGCGCGCCGGTGACCGCGGCGACCAGGACGAACGGGGCCACGAAGACGCCGGCGTAGAAGTGCAGGCGCAGGGCGAGGGCTTGGGGGCCGCCGCGCGGGGCGGGTGTTCGGCCGGCCGGTGTGGCGCCGGCGGGATCGACGGGCGGTGCGTCCGGGGAGGACGAGGCGGCCGCGGGGGCCAAGGGTTCTGTTGTGCTCACAGTCATCTCGTTCCGAGGAGGGTCACCCGGTGTCGCCGGCATCGGCCGGAGAGCTCGTTCGCTCCGCCGGCACGCTCCGCCGGCACGACGGGGACGCCACACGACGCACCGCCGAACCCGCCGCCGCGAATCCGGGGCGGCATCGAACGGTCGTCCGTAGGTGCGACGGTCTGCCGGGCGGGGCGGACCACCACGCGCGCCGCCGGATCGCCGCCCATGCGACGAACTGCCGCGGTGACGAGCCGTCGTGTTCGCGTACCGGTTGCCCGTGCGTGCCGACAGCCGTGCGTGCGGCCAGCCGCACGAGCGAGGGGGGCCGTGCGCGCCCGCCGCCCCGGTCCGCCCGGCCCCGCCCACCGGCGGCAACCCCCCCGGCCGCACGG
>NZ_JARWRU010000242.1 GCF_029867845.1 Nocardia farcinica
CGCCAGGCCGTGGCGGGCGGCCCGCGCCCACTCCCCCTCGACCGGCCCGGCCAGGCGGGTGGCCTCGGCGACGACCCGCGGAGCCGACAGCAGCGCGTCGAACAGATGGATCGGGACGGTCCAGTCCTCGCCGGGCTGGGCGTCGAGGTAGCGGATCTCGAGATGGCCGCAGGCGCGGACGGGCGGGAAGAGGGTGGTCAGGTGGTAGCGCAGGTCGTCGAGATCGGGGCGGCGGCCGATCTCGTCGTCCAGGGCCCCGGAGAGCCAGTCGGCGAAGGTCGCCCCCGGCGGGGGTGACCAGTCCGGGCAGCCGCTCGCGGGGGCGGTGGGGGCGGCCGCGCCGGAGCGCCGCACACACAGCAGCGGCACGTCCAGCGCCCAGCGGGCGTAGCCGGTGACCGGGTCGGCCCAGTCCGGCACCGGCGGCCTGGTGCGGGTGCCGTCCAGCCGCAGCCAGGTGCGCATGCGCTGCGACGCCCAGGCGCCGGGCGGGGCGCCGTGCAGGCCGGGCGAGCAGGCGAAGGCGGCCACCAGGGCGGGCCCGGCCGCGTACAGCATGGTCCAGCGCGCGGCCACCTCGGCGGGATCGGCGCCCGCGTCGACGCTGACCTGGGTGGCCGCGGTGTTGCACATCATGAGCTTGCCGAACGGGCCGATGCCGGCGAAGAGCCGCTCCATGGCGCGATAGCGGGGCGAGCGCAGCAGCCGCTCGGCGCGGCGGTCGGCGTCGGCGGCGCGGTCGACGGGACGGATGCCCGCCGCGGCGAGCAGGTCGGCGAGCAGGCTGGCGTCGGCGCGCAGGTTCTCGCACAGCGCGTCGGCGGTGGCGAAGGGTTCGCTGGACAGTTCGATCTGGCCGCCGGGTTCGACGCTCACCCGGCTGCCGCCGGGCAGCGGAAGGGCCGGGGAGCCGGGCGCGAGGATGGACGGGGCGTGCGGTCCGAGTGCGGTGGCAAGGGCCGACAGCCGGGGCCGGGCGGCGAGGGGGTGGGTCGGCGGACACTCACCCTGCGCGGTGAGCCATTCCAGTTCGGCGCCGATCCGTTGCGGTGGCCCCAGCTTGAAGCACACGCCGCCGAGAAAGGCCTCCGCCGCCGCCCGCGAGGACAGCGCGCCGCCGGGATCGACGGAGTCGGCCGGGTCGGCCGGACCGTGGTGTTCGAGTGTGACCGCCATGCGAGCCTCCCACCGACGTGGCTTGCGGACGAAGCATTCACCGACCAGACCAAGCGTAGCGATCTTTCCCGACAGGAAACGAGCTGAAACCGGGCAGCCGGTCCAGATAACCTCGTCGGCATGCTGGACGACTCGCGCGTGCGCGCCGACCTCCTCTCCCGCGTCCGTGCCGACACCCCCGGCCTCGCCGCCGACCCCGACCTGGTCTTCCTCGACAGCGCCGGCTCCTCGCTGCCCCCTCGGGTCGTGCTCGACACCCAGTTCACCCACCTGCGCCGCGAGGCCGAGATCGGCGGATATCGGGCCGCCGCAGAACGTCTCGACGACCTCACCGGGGTCAAGGACGCCGTCGCCGCCCTGATCGGCGCGACCCCGGCCGAGATCGCGCTCAGCGACAGCGCCACCCGCTCCTGGTCGGACTTCTTCTACTCGGTGCCGTTGCGCCCCGGCGACCGCGTCCTCATCAGCGGCGCGGAGTACGCCGCCAACGCCATCGCGGCCCTGCGGCGGGCCGAGCAGACCGGCGCGGTGGTGGAGCGCATCCCCGACGACGGCGACGGTCAACTGGACCTCGACGCCATGGCGGCCATGATGGACGAGCGGGTCGCGCTGGTCTCCCTGGTGCACGTGCCGACCAACGGCGGACTGGTGAACCCGGTCGCCGAGGCCACCGCCCTCGCGCACGCGGCGGGCGCGCTGGTGCTCCTCGACGCCTGCCAGTCCGCCGGTCAGCTGCCGCTGGAGGTGACCGAGCTCGGCGTGGACGCGCTCTCGGCCACCGGACGCAAGTGGCTGCGCGGGCCGCGCGGCACCGGATTCCTGTACGTGCGCGCCGAATCCACCGCCCACCTGACGCCGCAGCGGCTCGACCTGCACAGCGCGCTGTGGACCGCCCCCGACGCCTACCGGCTCGCCCCCGACGCCACCCGCTGGGAGTTCTGGGAGCACGACGTGGCCGCCCGGCTCGGCCTCGGCGCGGCGGTGCGCTATCTGCTCGAACTGGGGCCGGAGCAGGTCTACGCCGCCGTGGCCGAACGCGCCGGGCACCTGCGCGCCGCGCTGGCCGAGCTGCCCCGGGTCACCGTGCGCGACAAGGGCGTCCGGCGCGGCGGCATCGTCTCGTTCACCGTCGAGGGGCTGGAGGCCACGCGGGTGCGCGACCTGCTCGCCGCCGAGAACATCACCGTGACGGTCAGTTTCGCCTCCTCCACGCTGCTGGACATGACCGCGCGCGGGCTGCCGGCGGTGGTGCGCGCCTCCCCGCACTGCTTCGTGAGCCACGACGAACTCGACCGGTTCGTGCGCGCGGTCGCGGCGCTGTAGATGTCACAGCGGGAGCTGGTCGTGCTCGGCACCGGCAGCCAGGTGCCGACCAAACAGCGCAATCACAACGGCTGTCTGCTGCGCTGGGGGCGGGAGGGCGTGCTGTTCGACCCGGGTGAGGGCACCCAGCGGCAGATGGCGTTCGCCGGGGTGGCGGCCTCGGATCTCACCCACATCGCGCTGACCCATTTCCACGGCGACCACTGCCTCGGTCTGCCCGGCATCGTGCAGCGGATCAATCTCGACGCCGTCGCCCACGACATCGACGCCTACTACCCGGCCTCCGGGCAGGTGTACTACGACCGGCTGTGCGGGGCCAGCGCGTTCTACCGCCACACCGACCCGCGCCCGCACCCGATCACCGGGCCGGGTGTCCTCGACACCCCCGGGGCGAGCTTCGAGCTGCGGGCGGTGCGGCTGTCGCACCCGGTGGAGGCCTTCGGCTACCGGCTCACCGAGCCGGCGGGCAGGCGGATGCTGCCCGAACGGCTGCGCGCGGCAGGCGTGCGCGGGCCGAGGGTGAGCGAGCTGCAACGCGAGGGCGCCGTGATGATCGACGGGCGCCCGGTCACCCTGGAGCAGGTCAGCGAGCCGCGCCCCGGCCAGAGCTTCGCCTTCGTCATGGACACCCGGCTGTGCCCCGGCGTGCTGGAGGCCGCCGACGGGGTGGACATGCTGGTCGTGGAAGCCACCTTCCTCGACGCCCACGCCCACCTGGCGCACGAGCACGGCCACCTGACCGCGGGGCAGGCCGCCCGCGCCGCCGCCGAGGCCGGTGTGCGCACCCTGGTGCTCACCCACTTCTCCCAGCGCTATCGCGAACTGGACGGGCACCGCGCGGAGGCCGAGCGACACTTCGACGGCGAGATCGTGGTCGCCGAGGATCTCCGCCGCGTCCCCTTCCCCGCCCGCCGCTGACCCGCCCGCCGCTGGACCGCCCGCCGCTGACCCGCCCTCAGCCCGGCTCCGGTCGTCGCTGCCCCGGCCGTCGAACACAACCCCCGCGAGCAGCCGTCGAACACAACCGCCGCGAACAGCGCTCGGGCACCGGCCGCGCCGATGTAACGAGTGAATTGCGGCGAACTCGTACCAGGCGGCCGGTCCGTCGTGGAATGCTGGATGGCGGAGCAGTTTTCGCCGTCGGTGCGGTTGCCAGGGGGTGGGGTCGTTGAACTTCGATGCGGAACTGGATCCGGCGCAGGTGCAGATCGGGTACTACCTGGCGCAGCCGCCGGAGCTGGTGTGGCGGGCGCTGACCGATCCCGGCCTGCTCGCCGAATGGCTGATGCGGCCGATCGGCTTCGACCTGCTGATCGGGACCCACTTCATCTTCCAGATCCCGTCCGACCCGCCGGGCGAGATCGCCAGCGAGGTGCTGCTCGCGCGGCCGGGCGAACAGCTCACCCTGACCTGGGTCGACCTGCGGGCGCGGCGGCCTGCCCGCTGGGTGCTGGACTGGACCCTGGTGCCGCACGGCCGGGGGACCAGGCTGCTGCTCACCCACAGCGGGTTCGACATCGAGCATCCCCGGCAGAAGATGGCCCGCAACGCCATGGAGCGGGGCTGGCGCGGCGCCCTGCGGCGGCTGCGGCAGGTGCTCGAGCGCGATCGCAACTGAGAAAGCGGCGACGCCGGGGCGCCCGCGACCGGTGGGACGGATATGGCACGGACGTATCAGCCCTGGTCGAGGGGTTAACACGGGGCGGGCCCGCGGGGGATAGTGGGAACGAGACCGGTTCGTGGCGGTGGGCGCGGAGCCGACGAGAAAGGGTCCGACCGTGAGCAAGTTCACCGAAGAGATGTACGCGACGGCACGCAGCTCCGACCGGGGGCTGGTGACCGGGGAACCGGACGCGCCGGTACGACACACCTGGGGACAGATCAACCAGGTCGCCGCGCGGATGGCGGGCGCGCTGGCCGAGGCGGGCATCGGGCCGGGTGACGCGGTCGGGGTGCTGGCCGGGATGCCGGTCGACATCGCGCCCGCGTGCCAGGCGATATGGATGCGCGGCAGCTCCATCACCATGCTGCACCAGCCGACCCCGCGCACCGACCTGGCCCTGTGGGCACGCGACACCGAGACCGTGCTGCGGATGATCCACGCCAGGGCGGTGGTGCTCGGCTCGCCCTACGAGGCCGCCGAACCGCTGCTGCGCGAACGCGGCATCACGGTGGTCACGCTGGATCAGCTGCGCACCGGTTCGCCGATCGCCCCGGTGGACACCGCCGAGAGCGATATCGCCCTGCTCCAGCTGACCTCCGGCTCCACCGGATCGCCCAAGGCGGTGCGGATCTCGCACGGCAACTTCTACGTCAACGCCTACGCCATGTTCGACCGGGTGAAGTTCCGGCCCGACAGCGACGTCATGATCAGCTGGCTGCCGCTGTTCCACGACATGGGCATGATCGGATTCCTCAGCGCGCCCATGCAGTTCGGCGCCGAGGTGGTGTGTGTGACCCCGCTGGACTTCCTGCGCAGGCCGCTGCTGTGGGCCGAACTGATCCACCGCTATCGGGGAACGGTGACCGCCGCACCGAATTTCGCCTACGCCCTGCTGGCGCGGCGGCTGCGCCAGGCCGAGCCGGGCTCGCTCGACCTCAGCTGCGTGCGCTACATGTGGAACGGCGCCGAACCGGTGGACGCCGACACCATGGACGCCCTCGCCGAGGCCGGTGCGCGGTTCGGCCTCGATCCGATGGCGCTCACGCCGGTCTACGGGATGGCCGAGACCACGCTCGCGGTGGCCCTGCCCGACCCAGGCAAGGGGCAGGTGCTCGATCACGTGGACGCCGACCTGCTCGAGGCCGTCGGCAAGGCGGTGCCGGTCACCGACCGCGGCCACCACGGGGCGGTGCGCCGCCTGCCCACCCTCGGCTACCTGGTCGACAATCTGGAGGGCCGGGTGGTCGACGCCGACCGCAATCCGCTGCCCAGCCGCACCGTCGGGGTGATCGAGCTGCGCGGGCCCGCGGTCACCGACGGCTATCTCACCGTCGACGGCTTCCGGCCCGCCCAGGACGCCGACGGCTGGCTCGACACCGGCGACGTCGGCTACTTCACCGACGAGGGCCTGGTGGTGGTGTGCGGGCGCGTGAAGGACGTCATCATCATGGCCGGTCGCAACATCTTCCCCACCGATGTCGAGCGCGCGGCCATGCGGGTGCCCGGCGTGCGGCCCGGCAACGCGGTCGCGGTGCGGCTGGACGCCGGGCAGAAGCGGGAAAGCTTCGCGGTGGTGGTGGAATCCAACGAGCACGAGGACCCGGAGGCGGTGCGGCGCATCGAGCGCGAGATCGTGCACGCGGTGTTCGCCGAGGTCGGGGTCCGGCCGCGCACGGTCGCGGTGCTCGGGCCGGGGGCGCTGCCGAAGACCTCCTCGGGCAAACTGCGCCGGGCGGCGACGGCCCCGCCCCACCGGGGGGCGGCCGCGGGGGCAGGGGACCAGGTTATGCGCGGCCACCCCGCCCCCGCGCCGCCGCAAATAGACCGCCGCGGCGGCCGGCTCGACGAAA
>NZ_JARWRU010000243.1 GCF_029867845.1 Nocardia farcinica
CCGGGGGGGCCGGTCGACCTTCAGCCCGGCCGCGTCCACCGCTGCGCCGTCTATGCTGTCGAGTTCGTCGGCGGCGCGGATCAGGTGCCTGCTGACGCCGTGCGCGCGACCCGCGGCGGTCGGGACGGCGAGCACGACCACCTGCACGCCGTGGACCTGGGCTTCCTCGACGGCCTCGGTCAAGTCGTCGTCGCCGGAGACGAGGAAGAAGACGTCGGAGGCGCCGTTACGGGCGTGGGCCACCAGGTCGAGGCCGATGCGCAGGTCGACGCCCTTCTGTTCGCCGTTCACACCGAAACGGCCGAGCCGGAGCTTGACCTTGGAGATCTCGCCGATCCGCTCCTGCTGGGCGTCGGGGACGCCGTTGCGGGCCGAGTCGTACCAGTGCAACCGCAGCACCGGCAGTCCCGACTTGGCCTCGGCGGTCTCCACCAGCGCCGTGATGAGCTTGGTGTACTCGACATGGATCCCGCTGCGCAGCGAGGTGCCGGTGACCCGCGTAGCGGCGGACGCCAGCAGGTAACCGGCGTCTACGTAGAGGGAGCAAGTCGACCGCATGCCCCACTATGGCACGGGCCGGGGGCCCCGACAGTGGGGATCGTGGGGAAGTCCCGGGTGTCGGGGCGCGCGGCCGGTCAGGCGGGGACGCGGTTGCCCGCGAGGAAGTCCTCGACGTGCGCGGCCGCACGGTCCTCCAGGGCGGCGTAGTGAGCGGCGCGCGCGGCGCCGACGAGCGCATCGTCGAAGAGCAGCCTGCCCTCGGCGTCGACGCGCTGCTGCTGTTCCTCGGCGCCTGCCAGCAGGCCGACCGACGATTCGCTGAAGCCGCAGTAGTAGGCGATGCCGTCGTCGAGTTGCGCGCTGAGTGCCCGGCGCATGGTCTCGACGAGCGGGTCGTCGGCCGCCGCGCCCGCCAGTCCCAGCCACAGCATCCGCTTGCCCGCGAGCCTGGGCTTGCTTCGGCCGTAGGCGAATCCGTAGTTCCACACCCGGTCGATCCAGCCCTTGAGGATGGCGGGGACCTGCATCCAGTACACCGGGAAGACCGCGACGACGAGGTCGGCGGCGAGCACGCGGCGCATGTGGTCCTCGACTTCGGCGGAGTAGGTCTTCTCGCGGTTGCCCCATTCCGGGAGGTCCGCGGCGGTCATGCGGGGGTCGAAGTTCTCGGCGTGCAGGTCGAGCAGGTCGACCCGGTAGCCGGCGGCGGTGAGGCGGCGGGCGATCAGCCGGGCGATGTGGGCGGTGAGCGAGTCGGGGCGGGGGTGGGCGAGGACGAGCAGGGCGGTGGCGCCCTCGGTCGGAGTGGGTTGCACGGGAGTCCTCCCTCGGTCCGGCTTTCCGGACGATCGGTTCTGCGGGGTGATCCCATTCCACCGCCGATTCCGTGGACGATCTATGGCTGATGATCTCCATTCGATAGGCGTTCGTCTACGCTCGAGGGTGTGGATCCCTTGAGCAGACTGCTGGGCGGCATCCGCGCCGAAGGAGCCGTGCTGACCACCGCGGTCATGGAGCCGCCGTGGACGATCCGCTTCGCCGACCGCGCGCCGCTGACCATGGTGACCGTGTTGCGCGGCGGCGGCACCCTGCTGCTGCCCGGCGGCGCCGAGCGCCGGATCGGGCGGGGCGACACCGCCGTCGTGCGCGGGCCGGAGGAGTTCCTGCTCGCCGATCGCCCGGATTCGGCCGGGCTGCCGCACGAGGAGTACGAGATCTCCTGCTTCGTCCCGGATTCCGGGTGCGTGGCCGGGCTCGGCGGCGGGCGCTGGGGCAACGATCCCGACGGGGAGACCGCGTTGATCGTCGGCGCCTACCGGGCCACGGGCAGGCGCCACGAACGACTGCTGCGCGCGATCCCGCCGGCGCTCGTGGTGACCGACGAGGTCGAGGTCTGCGCGTGGATGGAATCGGTCGCGGCGGACACGGCGCGGCGTCCGGCGGGTGCGCAGGCGCTGATGGACCGCTTGCTCGACTGGGCGCTGGTGTGCACCCTGCGCGACTGGTTCGAGCGGCAGGACGCCGGTGCGCCGGGGTGGTATCGCGGTCCGTCCGATCCGGTGGTCGGGCCTGCGCTGGAGGCGATGCACGCCGGGCTCGCGACCGGCTGGACGGTGGCCTCGCTGGCGGCCGAGGCCGGGGTGTCGCGGGCGCTGTTCGCCCGCCGGTTCACCGAGGTCATGGGGCAGTCGCCGCTGGCCTATCTCACCGAGTGCCGGATGGACGAGGCCGAGGAACTGCTGGCCGACCGGACCCGCACCGTGGCGCAGGTGGCCAGGGCCGTCGGCTATGCGGACGCCTTCGGGTTCAGCGCGGCGTTCAAACGGCACCGGGGTGTGCGCCCCAGCGAATTCCGCGCGGCGCTGAGCGCGTGACTCGGGCGGTGTTCGGGCCGCGAATTCGACCGCCGTCGCACGCGAGCCGCGCTGTGCCGGGGACCGGCTGACGATCAGTTCGGCGCGACCGGCCTGCGGACGCCGTCGAGGTCGGGGCGGGCGTAGGTGCGGATCTTGCTGGTGGACAGCGACATCCGGACCAGGGATTCGGCAAGGTGGACGGCCGCCTCGACGCCGTCGACCACGGGAACGCCGAGGGCGGCTTCGGCTTCGGCGCGCAGACCGGCCATGCCCGCGCAGCCGAGGACGACGACTTCGGCGCGATCGGTGGCGACGGCGAGGTCGGCCTGGTTGATCAGCTCGGCGCGGACCTTCTCCAGGCCGTCGCCGTCGAGTTCGAGGACGGGCATTCCGGTGGCGCGCACGGAGGCGCAGCGCTCCGCCAGACCCAGTGCGCGCAGGCGGGATTCGACGATCGGGACGCTGCGGTCGGCCATGGTGACCACGGAATAGCTGTGGCCGAGCAGGCGGGCGACGAGGACGGCGGCTTCGGTGATGTCGACGACGGGGACGGTGAGCAGTTCCTGCAGACCCTCGCGGCCGAGGTCGCCGAAGCCCGCGACGATCGCGGCGTCGAAGGGCTCGTCGTAGGCGGCGACGCGTTCGACGACGGCGGCCGCGGAGAGCAGGCCGTCGTAGTGGCCTTCCACCGAGGCGGGGCCGAATTGCGGTGTCAGGCCGATGATCTCGGTGTCCGTGGCGGCGGCTGCCCGCGCGACGGCGCAGATCTCCTCGGTCATGGACTCGGTGGTGTTGACGTTGACGACCACAATGCGCATGTCGTGCCTCTCGCTGTTGTCACGGAGAAGGGGGCCCGGCCCCCGAGCCCAAATGGTATAATGATAGGGGGGGAGGGCAGGTGACCGACACGGCGGACCAACCGG
>NZ_JARWRU010000244.1 GCF_029867845.1 Nocardia farcinica
AGCCAGGCCCGCCCGCGCGCCGCCCGGCCACTCCCCCACAGATTCTCCGCCCACGGATTCACGATAACCGCGTCCGCGCGATCACCCGTCGGATGGCGGCCGATGGTGGGAGAATCACGCCGATGCTGTCACTGCAAGAGATCTCCGACCGCCTGGAGATCGAAGATCTGATGGTCCGCTACTCGCACGCGATCGACACCCGGCAATGGGATCTGCTCGACGAGCTGTTCACCGACGACGCCCACATCGACTACACGGCGATGGGCGGGCCCGCGGGCGACCTGGCGGCGACCAAGCAGTTCCTGTCCACCACCCTCCCGCACTTCCCCGCCTTCCAGCACCTGATCTCGAACTCCTCGATCACCGTGGACGGCGACACCGCGACCGGGCGCACCATGTGCCAGAACCCGATGCTGATCGCGGGGCAGGACGGCACTCGGCAGCTCATGCTGTGCGGGCTGTGGTACCTGGACACCTTCGCCCGGATCGACGGCCGCTGGCGTATCCGCACCAGGACCGAGGAGAAGAGCTACATGTTCCTCGCCGCCCAGGCGGGCACCTAGCGGCGTCCCGCCCCCAGCGGCGTCCCTCGGCCCCCCGGAGTCAGCCGCGTTCGCGCACCGCCCGCACCGCTTTGCGCGCCGCCACCAGCACCGGGTCCCAGACCGGGGAGAACGGCGGCGCGTAGCCGAGATCGAGCGCGGTCATCTGCTCGACGGTCATGCCCGCGGTCAGCGCGACCGCGGCGACGTCGACCCGCTTGGCCGCGCCCTCCCTGCCGACGATCTGCACGCCGAGCAGGCGCCCGGTGTGGCGTTCGGCGAGCATCTTCACCGTCATCGGGGCGGCGTCGGGGTAGTAGCCCGCCCGGCTGGTCGACTCGATCGTGACCGTCACGAACTGCAATCCGGCCGCGTGCGCGTCCTGCTCCAGCAGCCCGGTGCGGGCCACCTCGAGCGCGCAGATCTTGCTCACCGCGGTGCCGACCACGCCGGGGAAGGTGGCGTAGCCGCCCGCGACGACGGCGCCGATCACCTGGCCGTGCTTGTTGGCGTGCGTGCCGAGCGGGATGTGGCGGTCGCGGCCGGTGACCAGATCGCGCACCTCCACGCAGTCGCCGCCCGCCCAGATGTCGGTGTGCCCGCGCACCCGCATGGACAGATCGGTGAGCAGGCCGCCGGACTCGCCCAGCGGCAGTCCGGCGGCACGGGCCAGATCGGTGTCCGGGCGCACGCCGAGGCCGAGCACCACCACATCGGCGGGGTACTCGTCGCCGTCCGCGGTGGCCACCGCGGGGCCCCCCCCCGCCCGCCCCGGGGGGGCCCCCCCCCCCCCCCCCCCCCCCCCCCCCCCCCCGAGCGGCGGCCCGCCCAGGCCCCGGCCCCCCGGCGCCCCCCGAGGGGGGGGGGGGGG
>NZ_JARWRU010000245.1 GCF_029867845.1 Nocardia farcinica
GAGGTGGCCGCCCCGCTGTTCCTGCCCCCGGACGCCTCCGCCGCCGAGCAGTTGCGCCGCAAGCGCCGCGCCGAGCGCGACAGCCGCCGGGCCGAGCGGGAGGCCGCCGAGGCCGAGGTGGAGGACCCCGACACCACCGGAGCCGCCGCCGACCAGTCCGACACCAAGCGAGCCGACACCAAGCAGGCCGACGCCGAGACCGGTGAGAGCGAGCACGACGACCAGCACGGTGACGGCGACGGCCAGCCGCGCAGGCGTCGCCGCGGCCGCCGTGGCCGTGGCCGTGGCCGGGGTGAGCAGAGCGCCGACGGCGAGCACAGCGATACCGGCGAGCAGTCCGACGACGAGCACGACGAGCCCGACGCCGAGTCCGAGACCGGTGAGGACGACCGGCAGGACCGCACCGCCGAGGGCGACTCGGCCGCCGAGGAGTCCGGGGCCGGGGAGTCCGGCGCCGGGGACGAGGACACCGACGAGTCCGGCGATTCCGAGGACTCGGGGGAGGTGTCGGGCAGCCCGACCCGCCGCAGGCGCCGCCGCAGGCGTCGCAAGGTCGGCGGCGACGGCGAGGCCGAGCCCGCCGACGACGATCCGCCGAACACCGTCGTGCACGAGCGCGAGCCGCGCAACAAGGCGCGCGGGCGCACCGGCGTCGACGAGGTGCAGGGCATCACCGGCTCCACCCGGCTCGAGGCCAAGCGCCAGCGTCGCCGTGACGGCCGTGAGGCCGGGCGCAGGCGTCCGCCGATCCTGACCGAGTCGGAGTTCCTCGCCCGTCGCGAGGCGGTCGACCGGGTCATGGTCGTGCGCGAGAAGAACTTCCCCGACCACCCGAACATCACCCAGGTCGCGGTGCTCGAGGACGACATCCTCGTCGAGCACTTCGTCACCGACACCGGCGCGCCGTCGATGGTGGGCAATGTCTACCTCGGCAAGGTGCAGAACGTGCTGCCCAGCATGGAGGCCGCCTTCGTCGACATCGGCCGTGGCCGCAACGGCGTGCTCTACGCCGGTGAGGTCAACTGGGAGGCCGCCGGGCTCGGCGGCAAGGAGCGCAAGATCGAGCAGGCGCTCAAGCCGGGCGACCAGGTGCTGGTCCAGGTGTCCAAGGACCCGGTCGGTCACAAGGGCGCCCGGCTGACCACGCAGATCAGCCTGGCGGGCCGCTTCCTGGTGTACGTGCCCGGTGGCACCTCCACCGGCATCAGCCGCAAGCTGCCCGACACCGAACGCAAGCGGTTGAAGGAGATCCTGCGCGAGATCGTCCCCGCCGACGCGGGTGTGATCATCCGCACCGCCTCCGAGGGCGTCAGCGAGGCCGAGCTGGCCCGCGACGTGGAGCGGCTGCAGAGCACCTGGCGCGCCATCGAGGAGCAGGCGGGCAAGGACGGCGGCGCCCCGAAGACCCTCTACGAAGAGCCCGACCTGCTGGTCAAGGTCATCCGCGACCTGTTCAACGAGGACTTCTCCAAGCTGGTCATCGAGGGCGAGCGGGCCTGGGCGACGGTGGAGAGCTACATCCGCACCGTCGCGCCGGACCTGCTGGCCCGGGTCGAACGGCACGAGAACACCGGACTGGACGTCTTCGAGAAGTACCGGATCGACGAGCAGCTGGCCAAGGCGCTCGACCGCAAGGTGTGGTTGCCCTCCGGCGGCACCCTGGTGATCGACCGCACCGAGGCGATGACCGTCATCGACGTCAACACCGGCAAGTTCACCGGTTCCGGCGGCAGCAACCTGGAGGAGACGGTCACCAGGAACAACCTGGAGGCGGCCGAGGAGATCGTGCGCCAGATGCGGCTGCGCGACATCGGCGGCATGATCGTCGTCGACTTCATCGACATGGTGCTCGAGTCCAACCGGGACCTGGTGCTGCGCAGGCTCACCGAGGCCCTCGGCCGTGACCGCACCCGCCACCAGGTCTCCGAGGTCACCTCGCTCGGCCTGGTCCAGATGACCCGTAAGAAGCTGGGCACCGGGCTGGTCGAGGCCTTCTCCACGACCTGCGAGCACTGCCACGGCCGCGGCCTGATCGTGCACAACTACCCGGTCGAGCCCTCGCACGCCGAAGAGGGCGGGCGCAGGGAGGGTGGCACCCGCCGTCGCCGCGGCCGCGACAAGAGCGCATCGGCCGCCCCGGCCACCAACGGCGCCGCCCCGCACGCCGGGGAGCCGGTGGAGGACGCCGCGGTCAAGCGCGCGCATCCGGTCGCGCTGGCCATGGCGGCGCACCACTCGGACGACGACGAGCCGGGTTCGGAGCAGGCGGGCGAGCACGCGGAGGTGAGCACGTCCGCCCCGGCCGAAG
>NZ_JARWRU010000246.1 GCF_029867845.1 Nocardia farcinica
GATCATGGCCGGATCCGGCGAGACGCTGACCTACCGTGAGCTGGAGGACAACTCGGTCCGGCTGGCGCGGCACCTGCACGAGGCGGGCCTGCGCCGGGGCGATCACCTCGCGCTGCTCTCGGGCAACGACCCGAAGGTCTACGAGGTGTACTGGGCGGCGTTGCGATCCGGGCTTTACATCACCGCCGTGAACCGGCATCTGTCGCCAGCCGAGATCGCCTACATCGTCGACGACTGCGGCGCGAAGGCGCTCATCGTGGCGGCCGATCTGAGCGAGGCGGCGCAGGCCGTCGCCGAGCAGACCCCGAAGGTGCGGGTGCGGATCGCCTACGGCGGCGCGGTGCCCGGCCACGACTCCTACGAACAGGCGCTGGCCGCTTCCTCGGCGGTACCGCTCGATGACCAGCCGCGCGGCGCGGACATGCTGTACTCCTCCGGCACCACGGGCAGGCCGAAGGGCATCAAGCACCCGCTGCCCGAACGCCAGGTCGGTGACGCGCCCGGCGACACCTACACCGCCATCTTCGGCCCCATGTACGGCTTCGACACCGAGACGGTCTACCTGTCCCCCGCCCCGCTCTACCACGCCGCCCCGCTGCGCTTCGGCGGCGTCGTGCAGGCCCTCGGCGGCACCGTGGTGGTGATGGAGAAGTTCGACGCGGAGAACGCGCTGGCCGCCATCGAGAAGTTCTCGGTGACCCACAGCCAGTGGGTGCCGACCATGTTCGTGCGCATGCTCAAGCTCGACGAGGACGTGCGCGCGCGCTACGACGTGTCCAGCCTGAAGGTGGCCGTGCACGCCGCCGCACCGTGCCCGACCGAGGTCAAGCGCGCCATGATCGACTGGTGGGGCCCGGTGCTCTACGAGTACTACGCCTCCACCGAGGGCAACGGCGTGACCTTCATCGACAGCGAGCAGTGGCTGCGCAAGCCGGGCTCGGTCGGCAGGTCGGGTCTCGGCGTCATCCGCATCTGCGGCGAGGACGGCGCGGAGCTGCCGGTCGGCGAGATCGGCACGGTGTACTTCGAGCGCGAGGAAGCGCCGTTCGCCTACCACAACGACCCGGGCAAGACCGCCGAGGCGGCGCACCCGGAGCATCCGGCCTGGACCACCACCGGTGACATCGGCTACCTCGACGACGAGGGTTACCTGTTCCTCACCGACCGCAAGGCGTTCATGATCATCTCCGGTGGCGTGAACATCTACCCGCAGGAGATCGAGGACGCTCTTGCCCTGCACCCGAAGGTGCTGGACGTGGCCGTGATCGGCGTGCCCGACGAGGAGATGGGCGAGTCGGTCAAGGCGGTCGTGCAGGCCGCGCCCGGTGTGGCGACGGGCCCCGAGCTGGCCACCGAGCTGCGCGAGTACCTGCGCGAGCGCATCGCGCACTACAAGGTGCCGCGCACCGTCGACTTCGCCGACGAACTGCCACGCACCCCCACCGGCAAGCTGGTCAAGGGCAAGCTGCGCGCCCAGTACGTCTGAGCGCCTCCGCCCTCGGGGGCCGCGGGGGCGCGCCCCCCGGGGCCCCGCCCGGGGGGGGGGGCGGACCGCCCGGCCCCCGCGCGGGGGGGGGTGCCGTGACGCGGGCGGCCCACC
>NZ_JARWRU010000247.1 GCF_029867845.1 Nocardia farcinica
CGCCGGGCGCCAAACGACCGGGGGCGTGGCGGGCCTAAGGGCCACCCCCCATCCCCGCCGCCCTGCGCCGGGGGGGCGCGCCCGCCGCCGTCCTCGACGACATGGCGGGCGAGCTCACCGACCCGCTGGCCAGGCAGTACCTGGCCGACGCGGCGGTCACCCACCCCTTCGTCCGTGCCCTGGTGGCCGACGAGCCGCTGGAAACGGGCAGTCACCAGCTCGCCGAGGTGCTGCGCCGCTGGCGGGCATCCCTCACCGCCGACGAACCCGAGCTGGTGTTGCGTCTGCTGGAACCCGAGGGCGTGGGCGACGCCGACGGCGCTGACCCGGACGATGCGAACCCGGACGGCGGCGCGAACCCGGACGACGACATGGTCCTGTGGCGGCTGGAGGTGTGCCTGCGCGTCGAGGACGCCGCGCCCACGCCGGTCCCGATCGATGCGGAGCCGCGCCTGCTGCGCACCGCGCTGGAGAAGCTCGGCGAGGCGCAGCGCGCCTACCCGCGCCTGCGCGAGCTGCCCTCCGACCCGCGCTCGCTCGACCTGCTGCTGCCCACCGCGGTGGTCGCCGACCTGGTCGCGCACGGCGCGTCCGCGCTGCGCGCGGCGGGAGTGCGGCTGCTGCTGCCGCGTGCCTGGGACATCGCCGAGCCGAGCATGCGGCTTCGGGTCGCCAGCGCACCGGCCGCTGCCGAGAGCACCGTCGGCATGCGCGGGCTGCTGTCGTTCCGCTGGGAGCTGGCCGTCGGCGACAAGGTGCTCACCCCGGCCGAGATGGGCAGGCTGATCCGGGCGAAATCCGATCTGGTGCAGTTGCGCGGCGAGTGGGTGCAGGCCGACCACAAGGCGCTGGCCGCCGCCGCCCGCTATGTGGCGGCGCACCTGGACGATTCCCCGGTCACCCTCGCCGACATGCTCGGCCACATCGCGGCCACTCGCGTGGACAAGGTGCCGCTCACCGAGGTCACCGCCACCGGCTGGGCCGCCGAGCTGTTCGAACGCGAGGGCTCCCGCGAGCCGGTCCCGCTGCCGATCGGCCTGAAGGCGCATCTGCGCCCCTACCAGCGGCGCGGCCTGACCTGGCTGGCCGCCATGAGCCGGTTGAACTGCGGCGCGGTGCTCGCCGACGACATGGGGCTCGGCAAGACCGTGCAGGTGCTCGCCCTGCTGGCCCACGAACGCGAGACCGGCGCGGCGGCCGGTCCCACGCTGCTGGTGTGCCCGATGTCGGTGGTCGGCAACTGGCAGCGCGAGGCGGGCCGCTTCACCCCCGACCTGCGGGTGCTGGTCCACCACGGCGCCGACCGCGGGCACGGCCCCGAGCTTGCCGAGGCCGTCGCGCAGTCCGATCTGGTGCTCACCACCTACGCCGTCCTCGCCAGGGATGTGCGCGAACTGGCCGAGCTGAACTGGGACCGCGTCGTGCTCGACGAGGCCCAGCACATCAAGAACGCCGCCACCGCCCAGGCCCGCGCCGCCCGCGCCGTGCCCGCCCGCCACCGCCTGGCCCTCACCGGCACGCCGGTGGAGAACCGCTTGGAGGAGTTGCGCTCCATCCTCGACTTCGCGGTGCCCAAGCTGCTCGGCACAGCGCAGACCTTCCGCGCCAGATTCGCGGTGCCGATCGAACGTGAGCACGACCAGAACGCGCTGTCGCGGCTGCGGCTGGTGACGGGCCCGTTCGTGTTGCGCAGGCTCAAGACCGACCCGGCCGTCATCGGCGACCTGCCGGAGAAACTGGAGATGACGGTGCGCGCGAACCTCACCGTCGAACAGGCCGCGCTCTACCAGGCCGTCGTGGACGACATGCTCGACAAGATCAAGCATGCCGAGGGGATGGCGCGCAAGGGCGCGGTGCTGGCCGCGCTCACCAGCTTGAAGCAGGTGTGCAACCATCCCGCCCACTACCTGCGCGACCATTCCCCGGTGCTGCGGCGCGGCAGGCACCGCTCGGGCAAGCTGGCACTGGTCGAGGACGTGCTCGACACCGTGATCGCCGACGGCGAGAAGGCGTTGCTGTTCACCCAGTTCCGCGAGTTCGGCGAACTGCTCATCCCCTATCTGAGCGAGCGTTTCGGCGTGCCCGTGCCGTTCCTGCACGGCGGGGTCGGCAAGAAGGAGCGCGACGCCATGGTGGAGCGCTTCCAGACCGAGACGGGCCCGCCGCTGATGGTGTTGTCGCTCAAGGCCGGTGGCACCGGGCTGAACCTGACCGCCGCCAATCATGTGGTGCACCTGGACCGCTGGTGGAATCCGGCGGTGGAGAACCAGGCCACCGACCGCGTCTTCCGCATCGGCCAGCGCCGGGACGTGCAGGTGCGCAAGCTGGTGTGCGTGGACACCATCGAGGAGCGCATCGACGAGATGATCACCGGCAAGAGCAGGCTCGCCGACCTCGCCGTCGGCGCGGGCGAACAGTGGATCACCGAACTGGGCGCCGACGAACTGCGGGAGCTGTTCACCCTCGGCGCCGAGGCGGTGGGCGAATGAGCGGGCGGCCGGGCGGGGGAGCGGCCCGCGGCGTGTCGGCCCGCACCCGGCGCGGCGGATTCGGCCGCACCTGGTGGGGCAAGGCGTTCATCGACGCGGTCGAGGCCATGTCGGAGCCGGGCAGGCTGGCCCGCGGCCGTGCCTGTGCCCGCGCGGGCAATGTCGTCGACTACCGCATCGACGTCGGCATCGTGGTGGCCGAGGTGCAGGGCAGCCAGCCGCGCCCGTTCACCGCCGAGTTCACCGTCCGCCGCCTGCGCGAGGAGGAGATCGACCTGCTCGCCGAGGAGGTGCGCGCCGCCCCCGGCACCCTCGCCGACATGGCTTCCGGTGTGCTGCCCGCCGCGCTCGGCCCGCACCTGCTGCCCACGACCGCCGCCGACCTCGACTTCTCCTGCACCTGCCCCGACCCCGGCTGGCCCTGCAAACACGCCGCCGCCGTGTGCTACCTGCTCGCCGAACGCCTGGACGAAGCCCCGCGGGACATCCTCACCCTGCGCGGGGTCGACCTCACCGCCCTCATCGCGCGCCTCGAACGCACCGCCGCTCCCGGCGACGACCCCGCCGCCGACCTCGCCGATCCCTACGGCGACCAGCGTGAACTGCCCGCCCCGCCCCGTGTCGAAAGACGTTCGGTGATGGACGATCTCGACCCCGTGCTGCTGCGCAAGGCGCTGCGCATGGTGTCCGAGGACGAATCCGCCGCGACCACGGCGTGGAAAGAACTCCAGACCCTCTACCGGGCCCTGGAAGACTCCTGAACCCCGTCTCGGCGGAAGCCGGCCGGGGGAAGCTGGTCGGCACCCGGCAGCGAGGCCGATCGCGGGCCGAACTTCGTTCGGGCGGTCCCGTCCGGACGCGGTGTCGGAACTTCTCGGCGCCGGGTGCCTCATCCAGTCTGCGGCCCGCCCCCGGTGTCGCGGAACGCCCCAACCCTGCCCTGTCGCTGCCCGATTGCCACCTCGGTGACCATCGGCGCCTCGGTCGACCGGCGCGGATGTCCCGCTGCCGACCTCGGGCAGTATCCGGCTCACCGTGTCGAAGTCGTCATCGGCGTGCAGAACAGTCAGATCGTGATGGACGGCCGCCGCACTTCGTTAGGCTCGCGGGTATGGGCGCGGACTCTGCGGTAGCGCGGTGCGAAGGGGAGCTGCGCGACGATCTCGGTACGCCCGTGGAGCGGGCCGACCCGCCCCGGCGGGTGGTCTCGCTGGTGCCCTCGCTCACCGAGGCCGTGGCCCGCACCTGCCCGGAGACGCTGGTCGCGGCCACGCAGTGGTGCACTCATCCGGCGGATCTGGATGTGGAGCGGGTGCGCGGGACGAAGAACCCGGATGTGCGGCGGATCGTGGAGCTGGCCCCCGACCTGGTGTTGTGCAACCAGGAGGAGAACCGCCGCATCGACGTGGAACGCCTGCGCGCCGCCGGGGTCGCGGTGTGGGTGACGAAGATCGAGACTCTCGACCAGGCGTTCACCTCGCTGCGCGGGCTGTTCACCACCGTGTTCGCTCGTGAGGAGCCGGACTGGCTCGGCGCGGCGGTGCGGGCATGGGCCGAGCCGCCGCCGAGTCCGCCGCGTCCCGCCGTCGTCCCGATCTGGCGCGATCCGTGGATGGTCGTCGGCCGTGACACCTTCGCCGGCGACCTGGCCGCCCGGCTCGGCCTGCGCCTGGTCCACGCCGACCGCCCCGACCGCTACCCGCGCCTCACCGACAGCGAACTCACCGAGGGCGTCGAGCTGGCCGTCCTGCCCGACGAGCCCTACGTCTTCACCGCCGACGACGGGCCCGACGCCTTCCCCGGCATCCCGGTCGCCCTGGTCGAGGGCCGGGCCCTCACCTGGTACGGCCCTTCTCTCGTCACCGCCCGCGCCGACCTCGCCCGGCACCTGGCCGCCGCCGAACCGCGCGGTCGGCGTCCGTCGCGCTGACCGCGCCGAGTCACCCGAGGCGGGCCAGCCGATAGTCGTTCAGGTCGAAATGCCCGCTGCGCCATGCCGCTTCGAGCGTGGTGGACGGCCGCAGCGGCACGTCCCCGTGCTTGTCGAAGTAGTAGCTGTTGGCCGTGGCGCAGCCGGGCTCCCAGAACACCTGGCCGCCGCGCCGGGCCAGCATCTCCCGGAAGAACCGGTCGTTGGCCTCGGCGGTGACCTCGATGGCGGTGGCGTCGTTGGCGCGGGCGTGGCGCAGGCAGCGCACGATGTGGCGGACCTGGTTCTCGATCAGCGCGAAATACGACGAGCCGTTGTAACCGTAGGGGCCGATGATCGAGAAGAAATTCGGGAAGCCGGGGATGCTGACGCCCTCGTAGGCCTGCAGCCGGTTCTCGTTCCACCACTGCTCGAGATCGCGCCCGCCGACACCGGTGAGGCGATAGGTGGGCATCTCGCCCGCCTCCATCAGCTTGAAGCCGGTGGCCAGGATCAGCACGTCGGCGCGGTGGTCGGTGCCGGTGGCCGTGCGGAGGCCGGAGCGGGTGATCTCGGCGATCGGGTCGGTCTCCAGCGTGACGTTCGCGCGGTTGTAGGTGGCGAGATAGTCGTTGGAGAAGCTGGGGCGTTTGCAGCCGAGGGGGTAGCGCGGGGTGAGTTCGTCGCGCACCACCGGGTCGTGCACCTGACGGCGCAGATGCGCGTGGCCGAGGCGTTCGCCGACGGCGGTGGTGGGCAGGGTGTCGTGGTAGTGCGCCGAGAGCGGGAAGGTCAGTTCCACATAGGTCTGGCTGGCCAGCCTGGTCAGCGACTTGCCACCGGGCAGGCGCAGCGCCATCCGCACGGGCGCGGGCAGCGGCGCGTCCGGGCGGGGCAGGCACCAGATGGGGGTGCGCTGGAAGACGGTCAGGTGCGCGACCTTCGGCGCGATCTCCGGGATGATCTGCACCGCCGAGGCGCCGGTGCCGATGATGGCCACCCGCTTGCCGCGCAGGTCGAGATGGTGGTTCCAGCGCGCGGTGTGCATGGTGGCGCCGCCGAAATCGGCCACGCCGGGGATGTCGGGCAGTTTCGGCCGGGTGAGCGCGCCGGTGCCGCTGATGACGAAGCGGGCGCGCAGTCGTGAGCCGTCGGCGGTGTGCACGATCCAGACGTGGGCGCGCTCGTCGAACTCGGCGGCGGTGACGGTGGTCTGGAAGCGGATGTGCGGGCGCAGCCGGTACTTCTCGACGCACCATTCGGCGTAGGCCTTGAGTTCGCGGCCGGGCGCGTACACCCGCGACCAGTCGTCGCGCTGGGCGAAGGAGAACTGGTAGCTGAAGGAGGGGATGTCCACCGCGACACCGGGATAGGTGTTCCAGTGCCAGGTGCCGCCGGCGCCCGCGGCGGGGTCCCCCGGCATGGAAAAGTGGAAAACCGCCCCGCGCCGGTTTATATGCGCACCGCGGGCCGGGCAT
>NZ_JARWRU010000248.1 GCF_029867845.1 Nocardia farcinica
GCGCGGTGGCGGGAGCGAGCGGCTTCGGGTCGGTCTGATGGTGTCGCCCCGCCGCGGTGCGCTCGGTCTTCGCGGCCCCCTCGCCGCGGCGGGCCGAGCGACGGGTGCCCCCGTCGGTGAAGCGGCCGGAGACCGGGGAGCGGAGAACGGTGTCGACGGGCGCCGTGGTGTCGGTGGCGGGGCGGGTCGAACTGGCCAGGGGAGTCGACCCGAGGGTGCTCTTGTCCAGCTCGATCGTGTCGCCCGCGGTCGGGTTCCGATCCGGGGTCGATGTGCGGTCCCGATCCGTCGCGGCGCGCCGGCCGGCGCCGCCGCGTCGTGCGGCGTCGGCACCGGAACGAGTGCCCGGCGTCGTGCGGCTCGTGGCGTTGTCGTCGTTCGCCGGCTGCGTGGACGACGAGACCCGGCGCCTTCCGCCCGCCGCGACGGCCGCGCGGGACGGCGCCGAATGCTTTCGGACACCGCTCCGCTCGGTGGCGGCCGTCCGGGGATCGGCGTCGGCGCGCGTGGCGCGGGCGGGCTTGAGCAGCACGTCCGTCCTGCCCTGGCCCGCTGCCTTCTCGAGGGTCTTCTTGTCGAGGACGTCGGTCTTTCGATCCCCGTCGTGCCCGGAGGTGGCCTCGTGCCCGGAGGTGGCCTCGTGCCCGGAGGTGGCGTCGTGCCCGGCCTCCGCCTTCACCTGGGCGATGATCTCGGCCGCCCGTTGCGCGGCCAGTTCGCTCGGCCGGGCGGCGGGGCGCTCGGCGGGGGCGGCGGCGCCGTCGGCGGGGACGCCGGGGCTGTCCAGCGCCGCCTCGTCGAGATCGCCGGGACGCATGGTGCAGAACGCGACGATGCCCGACACGACCGCCAGTGCGGCGACGAGCAGCATGGTGGTGTGCAGGCCGTCGACGAAGGCCGTCTCGGCCGCCTCACGCACCACGCCGGTGGCCAGGGCGGGCAGTCCGTCGAGCACCGCGCCGGGGCCGCCCGCGGCGACCGCGTCACCGGCGGTCTCCGCCTGGTCGCGGAAGACGTTGCGCGCGGTGTCGGTCTCGGCGAACGCGCCGGAGACCCGGTTGTGGAAGAACGCGCCGACGGCGGCGATGCCGACCGCGACGCCCGCCTGCTGGAAGGTTTCGTTGATGCCGGAGGCCATGCCCGCCTTGTCCGGCGTGGTGACCGCGATGGAGAAAGCGGCCCGCGGCGGGTTGAACACGCCCATACCGAGGCCGATCAGGACCATCGCGGGAACGAGGGCGGTCCACGAGGATTCCACGTCGACCAGCACCACCGCGGCCAGACCCGCGCCGATGAGCAGCTGCGAGACGCCGACGAGCACACCGGGGTGCACCTTGGCCACCAGCGCGCCCGCTCCCGCCGCCGCGACGAACAGCAGCAGCGTCAGTGGGAGGAACCGCACGCCGCTGGCGAAAGCCGAATAGCCGAGCATGTTCTGGACGTAGGCGATGAGCAGGAACAGCGAGGGCATCACCGTGAGCGCGCACAGCGCGGTGACCACCGACAGGCCGTTGAAGGTGCGGTTGGCGAACAGCGACAGGTCGAACATCGCCTGGTCGGGCCTGCTCACCTGCAACCAGGTGAACGCGGCGAGCAGGACCACCGCGAGCCCGAAGCAGCCGAGCACGATCCAGCTGGTCCAGCCGTCCGCCTCGCCGCGCATGAAGCCGAGCACCAGGAAGAACAGCGCCGCGGAGAAGGTGACCATGCCCGGCCAGTCCACCGGCGGCGGTGTGTCGGCGCGGGATTCGCGCATCTTCAGGTAGCCGATCGCGATCGCCGCGATGGTGACCGGCACGTTGATCAGGAAGATCCAGCGCCAGCCCGCCGTCTCGGCCAGGCCGCCGCCGATGAGCGGCCCGAAGGCGATCGCCAGGCCGGTGACCGCGCCGAACACGCCGAAGGCCATGCCGCGGTCCTTGCCGCGGAACTCGTTGCCCAGCAGCGCCGGACCGACCGCGAACAGAATCGCGCCGCCGAGGCCCTGCACGAACCGCGCGATGATCAGCACGGTGTCGCTCGGCGCGAGACCGCAGGCCAGCGACGAGAGCACGAAGACGATCAGGCCGACATCGAACACCCGCTTGCGGCCGAGCCGGTCGGCCAGCGAACCCGCGGCGAGCAGCACGGCCGCCAGGCCGAGCGCGTACGCGTCCAGAATCCATTGCAGCGCCGAAAAGGACGAGTCGAACGCAGCGCGGATGTCGGGCAGTGCGACATTGACGACCGTCAGGTCGAGCATCAGCATGAAGGTCGCGAGCGCGACGACCACGAGGGTCCAGATCGCGCCCGGGGACCGCTGTGTTCCGGTCTCGGCACCGGTTGCCATCAAGATTCCCTTCGAAGTTGACGCCGCGACGCGGCGTCAGGCGGCTTTGAGAGCCGCCGACACCGCGTCGC
>NZ_JARWRU010000249.1 GCF_029867845.1 Nocardia farcinica
CATCCCGGGGGGGGGGGGGGGCCCTTGACGCCGGGGGGGCTGGGGGGGGGGGGGCGGGGGGGGCCCGGGGGTACCCGGGCCCCCGCCCCACCTACGAATCCCGCGCCACCTACGAATCCCGCTCGGCCGTTCCCGGCGCACCGGTTCCCGGCCCATTCGTTTCCCGCGCTCGCTCGTTTCCGCGCTCGATCGTTGCCCGCGCTCGTTCGTTGCCCGCGCTCAATCGTTCCCGGCCGCACCGCTGACGGACACGGCCACACCGTCCGCCGCGCTCCCGGCAGCCGGCACGGCCGCGACCCGGTCGCCCTCGCGCGCCGAGCCGGCGGCATCGCTCACCGGCACGCCAGGGCCGGCGAGCGCCTCCCGGCCGGGCGCCCACACTCCGAGCGCCACAGCGGCCACGACCGTCAGCACCCCCAGCGCCAGCGACGCGTTGCCCGTACCGTGCATGAAGGCCGCCTGCGCGGCGTCGACCAGCGGATCGGCCTGCGGCCCAGCTTGTTCGGCCACCTCCATGGCCGCCGCCAGCGACCCCTCGACCGGCCCGCGCGCCTGCTCGGGCAGCTGCGGCAGGACAGCGGCGATCTTGTGGGTGTAACCGGCGGCCAGCACGCTGCCCGCGACGGCGATGCCGATCGCCGCGCCGACCTCGCGCGCCGCGTCGTTGACCGCGGAGGCCACGCCGTGCTTTTCCGGCGGGGTGTTGGCGATGATGGCCGCGGTCGCCGGCGGCGAACTCAATCCGAGGCCACTGCTCATCACCAGCAGCGGCCACAGCAGGTCGGTGTAGCCGCTGTCGGCCGTCAGCCGGGACAGGCCGAACAGCGCGACGCCGATCATGCCGACACCGATCAGGGTCGGCAGCCGCAACCCGAAGCGCTCGGCCAGATAGGGCGCGACCATGGCCAGCAGCACCATCGGCACGATCATCGGCGCCAGCGCCACCGCCGATTTCAGCGCGCTGTAGCCGAGGAACAACTGCATGAACTGCATGATCAGCAGGAAGGTGCCGAAGGCGGCCAGGAACTGCATGCCGACGGCCACCGAGCCCGCCCCGAAGCCGCGCACCGCGAACAGCCGCACGTCCAGCAGGGGCCGCGCCACCCGCAGTTCGACGAAGACGAACCCCAGTCCCGCGAGCACGGCGCCTGCCAGCGCCGACAGTGTCACCTGATCCGTCCAGCCCCGCACCGGCCCCTCGATCAGCCCGATCACCAACAGCGCGACGGCAGCCACCGAGCACACCGTGCCCAGCGGATCCATGGCCGGTCGCTCGTCCTCGGCCGAGTCGATGACGGTGCAACCGGCCACCGCGAGCACCACGCTGATGATCGCCATCGCCACGAAGATCGAGAGCCAGGAGAAGTATTCGAGCAGCACGCCGGAGCCGAGGAAGCCGATCACCGCGGCCACGCCGGCGACGCCCGCCCAGGTCGCGATGGCCGCCGAGCGGCGCGACTGCGGGAAGTTGGCCGTCAGCAGCGACAGGGTCGACGGCATCACCAACGCCGCGCCGACACCGGCCAGCGCCCTGGCGACGATCAACCAGAGCGGGGTGTCCAGCGCCAGCGGCAGGACCGAGGCCACCGAGAACACCACGAGGCCGAGGACCAGCACCAGCCTGCGGCCGTAGCGATCGCCGAGCGCGCCGCACGGCAGCACCAGGCAGGCGAGCAGCAGGGTGTAGCCGTCGATGATCCAGGTCAGCTGCTGCTGGGTCGCCCCGGTGTCGGCGGCGATCTCGGGCAGGGCGGTGTAGAGCGCCGCCATCGCCGCGATCACCAGTGCCACGCCGAGACATGCCACGATCAAGAGCCACCACTGTCTGCCGGACAACCGGATCGCGGTGCTGTCCATCTCGCCTCCCGAGAATCGGTACCGACCCGGCACCCGGGTGGCGGCCGGAAACAGTACTATCAGTAGCGTAGCGCTACCATCAGTATCATAAGTGGGCTTGTCCTCGACAGGCCCGCCGCGGAGAGGAACCGCGCCCCATGACCACCGGCCCCGACCAGTCCCCCGACCCGCGCGTGGCACGCTCGCGCAGGCGGTTGCTGGACGCCGCGACCGCCCTGCTCGAATCCGGTGGGCCCGAGGCGGTCACCATCGAGGCGGTCACCCGGCTGTCGAAAGTCGCCCGCACCACCCTCTACCGGCATTTCGCCAGCGCACGGCACCTGCGGGCGGCGACGCTGGAACGACTGCTGCCGCCGGTCATCGAATCCGCGCCGCCCGCAGGCCTGCGTGAGGGCCTGATCACCTCGCTGGTGCGCCAGGTCGCCGTCATCGACGAGGCGCCGCTGCACATGAGCAGCCTGGCGTGGCTGGCCACCGCGGGCCGCGACTCCGGTCCCGACGGCGGGGCCACCGACTCGCTGCGCGCCCGGCTGGTCGAGCAGTACCGCGCACCCTTCGACCGGGTACTCGAGACCCCCGAGGCCAAGGCCCGCCTCGGCGACTTCGACCGCACAAGGGCGCTGGCCCAACTGCTCGGCCCCATCGTGTTCGCCAAGATCGTCGGGCTGGAGACGGTCAGCCCGCGCGAGTGCGCGCGGCTGGTGGACGACTTCCTCATCGCCCGCGACGCCGAACGCGCCCGCGAAGCCCCTCCCTCGGCGTCCTGAGCCGGATGCGCGGTCCGGGCCCGCGGGTCCTCAGCCCAGATCATGGAGATGGCCGACGATCGCGGCGTTCACCTCGTCACCGCGTTCGAGCGGCAACAGGTGTCCCGCTCCGGGCAGCATGGTGACCGCCCGCAGATCGGGCACGTACGCGCGCATCACCCCCAGCGGGTCGCGGCCGCTGAATCCGGCCATGGCCGGGTCGGTGTCGCCGGAGGCGGAGTAGGCGGGCGCCCGCCCCCCCGGATGGAGCCCGGCGGGCCGGTACCAGGTGCGGGGGGAGTTG
>NZ_JARWRU010000250.1 GCF_029867845.1 Nocardia farcinica
GCCATCACCACCGGCCTCGGCTGGGAGCAGGCCTCCGACACCGTGGTCGTCTCGGGCAAGCCGGGCAAGGCCGAGGTGGAGGCGTGCTGGAATCTGGGCGCGACTGTCGCGGCCACGCTGATGGGCTGAGCGGCCGTGTGATGGGGTGGTGAGTCGCCCGCGCTGAGCGGACCATGCCGGCGAATTTTGCCGCGGCTGTGACGAAGTGAGTCGTCGTTCCGATGTTCTCGGTACGACCGAACATAGTTGTTCGTAAACCGTCATACTGAAGCAGCACCGTTTTCAAGCGGTGTCGGCAGTGTAGCGACGATGGGAGTGGAACGTGGATTCCGGTGTGGGAACGCGATATCGGATCGCGTTGGTGGAGGATCACGAGTCGGTGGCGATCGGATTGACCGCGATGCTCGCCGAGGAGCCGGATCTCGAGGTGGTGCACACCGCGAGCACCGTGTCCGGTCTGCTGGAGCGCACCGGACCCGAGTTCGATCTGGACCTGGTCGTCCTCGACCTGCGTCTGGCGGACGGATCGCTGCCCGAGGAGAACGTGCGCACCCTGCGCGAGCGCGGCGTCGAGGTGCTGGTGTTCACCGGTGCGGAGAACCCGTACCTGGTGCGCTCGGCGGCCAAGGCGGGCGTGCTCGGGGTGTTGCGCAAATCCGAGCCGTCGGAGACCGTGGTGGCCGCGGTGCGCCGGGCGGCCTCCGGCGAGCAGGTGGTGACCACCGACTGGGCCGCCGCCATCGACGGCGACCCGCAGTTGACCGAAGTGGGACTCAGCCCGCGTCAGGAGGAAGTGCTCACTCTCTATGCCTCCGGGGAGAAGGCGTCGCGGGTGGCGCGTTTGACCGGGCTGTCCGAACAGACGGTCAACGACTATCTCGGGCGCATCCGCCAGAAGTACGCCGACGCGGGCAGGCCGGCGCCGACCAAGACCGATCTGTACAAGCGCGCCGTCGAGGACGGCTGGTTGCCGGTGCCCGAGCGCGCGCCCCGCGCATGAACGCCCCCGCCGGTGACCGGGCCGGCGGCCGGTTGTCGCTGTGGGCGTGGTCGACGCGGCAGCGGGAGACCCGGCCGCTGGTCGGCATGCGGTCCGAGCCCGCCGCCCACCGGATGGTGCGGCGGATGGCGATCACCGTGGGCTGCGCGGGCGTGATCACCGCCGTGCTGGAACTGCCGCGCTTCCTCGAACAGCTCGTCTACCTCGGTGGCTGGGTGGCGGTCGCCTCGATCGCCGCTTTCGCGCTGTTTCCCGCTCTGACCGTCGTGGCGATGTTCGCCCCGCTGCCGGTGGTCCGGTGTCTGGCGGGCGCGACCGCGCTCGGGTATCTGGCCGCCGCCGCCCTGGTCTCCTTCAGCTTCGACCACTCGGTGCCGGAGTCGACGGCCACCTGGATGTTCCGGGTGTTCTCCCTCGGTGTCATCGTGGCCTCGGTGGCGTGGCGGGCGACCTGGTCGATCATCTTCATGCTGGTGGGCAATGTCGGGCTGGCGTTGGGTGTGCTGACAGCGATCGCCGACCCGTCGGCGCCATGGTTCTTCGGCGTGCTCTTCCGGTCCATCGGCCTGTGCTCGCTGTTCCTGTGGTGCTCGATCTACGCCCAGCGGGGCGCGGCCGCGGTCGACCGGGAGGCCGCGGTCGCGGAGGCCCGTGCCGCGAAGGAGGCGGGCGCGGCCGCGCGCGCCCGGGAACGCGCCCGCTTCGCCGCCCTCATCCACGACGCGGTGCTGTCGACCCTGCTCGACGCCTCCCGCTCCGGCGTCGTCTCGCCGGTGCTGCGCGCCCAGGCCGCCCGCACCCTCGACCAGTTGGACGCCCTGCGCCGAGGCGGCAGCGGCCCGGAGCGGCTCGACGCCGACAGCGTGAGCATGTTCCTCACCGTCGCGGTCCGCGAGGCCGCCCCCGAGGTCGCCGTGCAGGTCACCAGAGCGCCCGGCAGCGAACACCTGGAGATGCCGGTGGACGCGGCGGGCACCCTCACCGCGGCTGCGGCCGAGGCGGTCCGCAACAGCCTGCGCCACGCCGCGGCGGACGGCCGGGTCGTCCACCGCGGGGTCGATGTGACCCTGGCCGGAAACGGCGTGCGGGTGCGCGTCCACGACGACGGGGCCGGTTTCGACCCGCACAAGGTGCCCGTCGACCGCCTCGGGCTGTCGGTCAGCATCCTGGGCCGCATGCGCAGCGTGGACGGCGGCTCGGCCAGGATCGAATCCCGTCCGGGGCAGGGCGCGGTGGTGACCCTCGGCTGGGACGCCGAGTCCGCCCGTGAGGACAGCGTGGCGCAGGTGCCCGGTGCCGAAGGCGGCGACCGGCCCCGGGGCGGCCCGCAGCGACCGGAGCGGCCTGCCCGCGGGCCGATCGGTCGGGCGGACACCGGCGAGGAACGGGTGGAACTCGCGGGCGACGGTGACGGACTCGTCGGACGGCAGAGCGCGGGACGCGATCGCGTGGCGGCGCTCGCCGCGCACGGGGAGGGCATGTGAGGACGGACTCCGCGGCCGATGGTGGCCTACGCGAACTGCTGAATCTCCGGGGGCGCGGCGCCTGGCAGTTCCTGGTGCTGTTGCAGGCCACGCTCGCCCTGTACACCCTGCACAACTTCGGCAGCCTCCAGTTGGCGGCCGGGCTGGTCTCACTGGTGCTCATGGCCGCCGCCGGGGCGATCGTGGTGTTGGTGGAACGCGAGCCGCTGCCCTGGCGAGCGACGCTGTTCGTGCTCGGGGCGGTGCTGGTCGCGTCCGTCCTGAGCAGGTTGTTCCCCCAGGAGGGGGCCACGGTCACCCCGGCGACCATCTTCGCCGCCTCCTACGTGCTGGCGATCCTGGTGCTCTGCGGCCGGTTCTGGTCGGCCTGGTTCGGCGTGGGCGCGCTGGCGCTGGTGGTCTTCGTGACCGACGTGCTCGGCGCCGACAGCCCCTTCGAGGTCGGCGACGTGCCCATGATGACCGTGGCCGCGGTCTCCGTGGCGGTCGCCATCCTCGGACCGACCCAGCGCTCGTTGCGCGTGCTGCGGACCGAGGCCACCCTGCGCGCGGCCGCCGAGGCGACCATGGCGGCGGAGAACGCCGAGCGGGACCGGCAACTCGCCGAACTGGACAAGGTGGCGCGCCCGATGCTCGAGCGCATCGCCCGCGGCGGTGAACTGAGCCGGGCCGAGCAGGAGGAATGCGGGTTGCTCGAGGCCGAACTGCGCGACCGGCTGCGCGCGCCGGAACTGGCCACCGAGGAGATCGGCCGCGCCGCCCGGGTCGCCCGCGCGCGCGGCGTCGAGGTGGTGCTGCTCGACGACGGCGGCTTCGCCGACGTGCCCGACGCGGTCCGCGAGCAGGTCGTCGAGCTCGCCGTCGCCGAGCTGACCCGTGCCGAGAGCGGGACGGTCACCGTCCGGGTGCTGCCGCCCGGCCGTAGTCTGCTGGCCACTGTCCTGGTCGGCGGCGCGCAGGGTGATCACCGGACGGACATCGACCGGGCGGGGCGCACCGAGGTGAGCGCCTGAGACGTCGTGGTCGTGTCGGTGGGGCATGGCAGAGTGCGCCCCATGCGGACCATGAGCGCGGCAGCCGCCAGGCGTACGGCATTGGCGGCCCAGGGATTCGGCAGGCGCGCGAGCAGGTCCGGTCCGCCCACCCGGCGAGCCGTCCTCGACGTACTGTCGAAAACCCAGCTGTTGCAGCTGGATTCGGTCTCGGCGGTGGTGCGCGCGCACTACGCGCCGGTGTTCGCCCGAATCGGCGGCTACGATCGCGGGCTGCTGGACGAAGCCGCGTGGAGCCACAGCGCCCGCCGTCCTCGCAAGCTCGTCGAGTACTGGGCGCACGAGGCCGCGCTCATCCCGGTGGCGGACTGGCCGCTCATGCGCTGGCGGATGGACCGCTACCGGCTCGGCCGCTGGTCCGGGATGCGCGCGGCGCTGGAACGCAATCCGCGTCTCGGCGAGGACATCCTCGCCGTGATCGCCGAGCACGGCCCGAGCGCGGCGGGCGAGGTGGAACGCCATCTCGAACTCGACCGGCCGCGCCCGAAGGGCAGCTGGTGGAACCTCAGCGACACCAAACTGGTCTGTGAGCAGCTCTTCGCCGCCGGCGAGCTGAGCATCGGTCACCGCAGTGGCTTCACCCGCTATTACGACCTCACCGAGCGGGTGGTCCCATCGGAGCTGCGCACGCGCGTGGTGCCCGAGGAGCAGGCGGTGCGGGAGCTGGTCCGCCGCGCCGCCCGCGCCCTCGGCGTCGCCACCGAAGCCGATCTGCGCGACTACTACCGGTTGCGGCGCGCGCAGACGGCGCCCGCCGTCGCCGATCTGGTCGACGCGGGCGAACTGGAGCCGGTGGCGGTGGAAGGCTGGGACGCGCCCGCCTATCTGTGGGCCGAGGCCGTCGTGCCGAGGCGGATGGACGCCGCCGCGCTGCTGTGCCCCTTCGACCCGGTGATCTTCTTCCGGCCGCGCGCGCTGCGGGTCTTCGATTTCCACTACCGCATCGAGATCTACACCCCGGCCGCCGAACGGGTCCACGGCTACTACGTCTTCGCCTTCCTGCACGGCGACCGCCTGGCGGCCCGCGTCGACCTGCGCGCGGAGCGGGCGAAGGGACGGCTGCTGGTGCCCGGCGCGTTCGCCGAGCCCGGCCACGACAACGCCGAGGTCGCGCGGGCGCTGGCCGGATCGCTGCGGGAGATGGCGGACTGGCTCGGACTCGACGACGTGGTGATCGGCGAGCGTGGGGACCTGGCCGCCGACCTCGCCGCTCAGTCCGCGCTCGTGGCCTGCTCGCCGCCGGTCTGACCCCGTCCGGTGTCGGTGTGCCCGGCGCCGGTGTGCTCTGTCGTGTCGTGCTTCGCGGTGTCTTGCTTTACCGTGTCGTGCTTCGCCGTGTCGTGCTCGGTCGTGTCCTGACGCCTGGCCGACCCGCGGGCCGCCTCGCGCTTGGCGCCGTAGCCGCGCATCTGCTCGCGCAGTGCGCCGTCCACCGCTCGCGAGAGCCAGGAATTCAGCGAGACGCCGTTGGCGGCGGCGGCTTCCTCGGCCTTGGCTTTCATCTGCTCGACCAGCCGGAGGGTGACCCGGCTGATGTCACCGGTCATCTCCTCGAAGGTGGGCGGCTCGCCCGCGGTGTCCTTGCGCACGTCGACGGTGACTTCGGCGCCGTTGGTGGACAGGTGGACGCTGCGGTCGGGCAGCTCGCCGCCGATCTCGGCGGCCAGGTCCGACAGCGCCTCGAGCAGCACGAGCCGTGCGGACTGCTCCGTGGCCGCGGCCAGCGCGGCGGCGGTGGACTGGGTCTTCTCGTCCCCCAGTGCGGCCGCGGCGACCAGGTTCTCGCGCAGCTGGGCGGTATAGCGTTCCAGATTCATGACACCAGTGTGATGTCATGCATGGCGTCACGCAAGGAAAGAGATGACATCATCGTGGCAGCACATCGAAGTGCTGCGGAATACGGCGACGGCGCGTAGCGTGGTCACGCTGTCGAAGCTGTGATGGCCACCGGGTAGCCTTTCCGACCATGACGAACGGTGAATCGACGCCCACGGAGCTGCGTGCATCCGGCACGGTGGGTGTCGCGATGGTGACCCCCTTCAGCGCTGACGGGAAGCTCGATGTCGATGCCGGGGTTTCCCTGGCCGCGCACCTCGTCGACCGGGGGGTCGACCTGCTCGCCATCTCCGGCACCACCGGCGAATCGCCCACCACCACCGAGTCGGAGAAGTTCGATCTGCTGCACGCCGTGGTCGATGCCGTCGGCGACCGCGCCACCGTCATCGCGGGCGCGGGCACCTACGACACCGCGCACTCCATCGAGCTGGCGCGCAACGCCCAGCGCGCGGGCGCGCACGGCCTGCTCGTCGTCACCCCGTACTACTCCCGGCCCAGCCAGGACGGGCTGATCGCGCACTTCACCGCGGTCGCCGACGCGACCGATCTGCCGGTCACGCTCTACGACATTCCACCGAGATCGATCATCCCGATCGGTCCCGACGCCCTGCGCACCCTCGCCGAGCACCCGCGCATCGTCGCGGTCAAGGACGCCAAGGGCGATCTCAACTCCGGCGCCGACATCATCGCCAACACCTCGCTGGCCTACTACTCCGGCGACGACTGCCTGAACCTGCCGTGGCTGTCCATCGGCGCGGTCGGATTCATCAGCGTCATCGGCCATCTCGTGCCCGAGCGGCTGCGCGAGATCTACGAGGCGTACAACGCGGGCGACGTGGTGCGCGCCCGCGAACTCAACGCCACCCTGGTGCCGCTCAACGCCGCGATGGCCCGACTCGGCGGCGTCGCGATGACCAAGGCAGGCCTGCGCCTGCTCGGCATCGACGTCGGCGAGCCGAGGCTGCCGCAGCTCATGCCCAATTCCGCGCAAATCGATCAGCTGTCCGCCGACCTGCGGGCAGCGGGGGTACTCGTATGACATCACCGCGAACGTGGTCAAGCCGAGGTCGATACCCACCTCGGACTCGATCGGCGGCAACGGCTGATCGTCCACCTGCA
>NZ_JARWRU010000251.1 GCF_029867845.1 Nocardia farcinica
CCCCCCCCCCCCCCCCCGCGTTCCGGCCCCGAGGTGTTGCCGTCCCGCTGCTCCGTGCCCGCCGTGCCCGCGCAGGCGCGCTGCGGCAGAATGAGCGAATGCGTATCGTAGTCGCCGGATCATCGGGACATCTCGGCCGTAATCTTGTTTCCACCCTGCGGGGCGAGGGCCACGAGGTCGTGACGCTGGTGCGTCGCCCCGCCGAGGGCGCCGACGAGATCACCTGGGACCCGGCGGGTTCGGACTTCGACAGCACCGTGCTCACCGGCGTGGACGCGGTGATCAACCTGTGCGGCGCGCCGGTCGCGGCGCAGCGATGGACGCCGGAGTATCGGCAGGAGCTGCGCGACAGCCGCATCCTGCCCACCCGGGTGCTGGCGCGGGCGGTGGCCGAGCGGGGAGTCCCGGTGCTGCTCAACGCCTCCGCGGCGGGCTGGTACGGCGACTCCGGCGACGCCGAGGTGGACGAGCACACGCCCAACGCCGACGACTTCCTCGGCACCATGTGCCGGGACTGGGAGGCCGCCGCGGCCCCGGCCGCGGAAGCGGGCGCGCGCGTGGTGTTGCTGCGCACCTCCAATGTGCTCGCCGCGGATTCGATGATGGAGCAAGGGCTGCGCCCGCTGTTCAAGCTGGGGCTCGGCGGCAAGTTCGGCACCGGCCGCCAGTACGTTCCGTGGATCACGTTGGCGGACTGGCTGTCCGCGGTGCGGTGGTTGCTGGTCGAACAGGTCTCGGGCCCGGTCAATCTCGTCGCCCCCGAAGCCGTCACCAACGCGGTGTTCACCAAGGCGTTCGCCCGTGCGCTGCGCAGGCCCGCCCTGATCACCGTGCCGGGCACGCTGTTGAAGCTGATCGGCGGTGAAGCGGGCGCGGAGCTGCTGCACGGACATCGGATGGTGCCCAAGGCCCTGGTCGGCAGCGGCTTCGAATTCGCCCATCCCACACTGGAATCAGGCCTGGCGTACACCTTTCCGCGTTGAGCGTCCGTGTCCGAGCGCGCAGCGGCCGCGTCATCTGGCCGCGGGCGCCCCGCGCGGGCGGTCAGCCCGCGTCGAGCACGGTCCGATCGGCCAGCGGCCGTTCCAGCGGGAGCTCCAGGTGGGTGAACATCGCGACCATCACGCACATCTTCCCCACGGCGTCGGCGCGAGTGCCGGTACGCAGTTCAACCGTGACGGTCGTATCGGTCTCGGTGACGGTGGCGTCGACGCCGTAGCACTCCGGGGAACCCATCTCGAAGTTGACGGCGATCCGGTCCTCGGCGATCGGCGACCACGAGCGGAACGATATCGGTCGCGGGCTCACGATGGCCGGGTCAGCGGTCACCGGGCTACCGGTGGGCTGCTCCACCCGGCTCGGTGTGGCCGGCGCGGAGGCCGTCGCCGGCGTGGTGACCGTGGCGGTCGTCGTATCCGGTTGTGCGGCATCGTCACCGGAGCCGCAGGCGGTGACGACGAGTCCGATCAGCAGAGCGGTCAGGGGCGTGACGGTACGGCAGCTCGGCATCCGGTGCATGTCGAACAGCCTAGCCACGGGGTGGGATATTCCACACAGTGAACTTTCGGCGAACCGCGAGCCGAATACTGCCATCCGGGGCCGATGTGGCGGTAGATTCGTCGGCGATGCGTGCCGGGCAGTTTTCGGCGGGCATCGTTGTCGGGTGCTGTGCACAAGGAACATGTGGAGAGGAAGAACGTGGGCGACACGCTGCGCGTAGGCGAAGAACTGGGGCTCGGGCAGTCCCTGACCGGTGGTGCATACACCCTGACTCTGCAGCAGGACGGCAACCTCGTGCTGTCCGAGCCGGGCGGCAAGGTCGTGTGGGCCACCCAGACCCACGGCCAGGGCGTGAATCGGGCCGTCCTGCAGAGCGACGGCAACTTCGTGCTCTACAAGGGCGAGGGCGGCGCCGCCTGGTCCACCGAGACCAACGGCAAGAACGTCGACCGTCTGGTCGTGCAGCCCGACCGCAACGTCGTGCTCTACGGCGGCAGCGAGGCCGCGTGGGCTTCGGGCACCCACACCGACAACCCGCTGCCCGCGCCCGCCCCGGAGCCGGAGCCGGTCGCCGCGCAGGCCCAGCACGCCGCGCCTGCCGACGTTCCCCCGCCGCCGCCCGCGCCGCGCACCTACACCGTCGAGCCCGGTGACACCCTGTGGGCGATCGCCGAGCGCTTCTACGGCGACGGCAACCGCTACCAGGAGATCGCGAACGCCAGCGGCGTGGCGAACCCGGACCTGATCCACCCGGGCCAGGTGCTGACCATTCCGTAAGGGATGGCTCACCGCGCCACGGGCGCGGACGAACAGACGACGGGGGGGGGCGCCCCCGGCGCCCCCCCGCGGGGCCCCGCGGGGGGGGGGGGGGGGGCGCGACG
>NZ_JARWRU010000252.1 GCF_029867845.1 Nocardia farcinica
CCGGCGGCCTCCCGCCCCGGCTTGTGGTGGGGGGGGGGCGCGTTTTTGTGTATATGCCCCCGGTCCGGCCGCGCCCGGCCCCGGCGCGGGCGGGTACACGGTGCGGGTGGTGGCCGAACGCCTCGGCATCCCGACGGCCACCCTGCGCAGCTGGAACCGCCGCTACGGCATCGGCCCCGGTCAGGAACGGCCGGGCAAGCATCGCCTCTACACCGAATCCGACATCGCCACCCTCGAGCACATGCTCGACCTGATCCGCTCCGGCGCGAGCCCGGCGGGCGCGGCCGCGACGGTCACCGGGCGCGGCGCCCGGCCCGAGCTGGGACATTGGGAGCCGCTGCTGACCGCCGCCTTCGCGCTCGACTCGCGCGCGGTGTCGGCACAGCTCACCGCGCACCTCGAGGCCTACGGCGTCATGGACACCTGGAATCTGCTGTGCCGCCCCGCGTTCGCCGCGATCGTCGACCGCCAGCTCAGCGGCGAGGGCTGCATCGATGTCGAGCATCTGCTGTCGTGGTCGATCGCCGCGGCGCTGCACGCGGGCATCGCGCCCGCCGTCTCGGGGAGGACACCGGTGGCCGTGCTGGCCTGCACCAGCGGGGAGACGCACGCGCTCGCCCTGGAGGCGCTGCGGGCGGCCCTGGTCGAACGCGGCGCCAACGCGTGGATGCTCGGCGCGGACGTGCCGACCCCGGCCATCGCCGACGCCATCGCCCGGATCGAGGGACATCCCTACGTCGTGCTGTGGTCGCATCAGGAGACCACCGCCCTGACCTCGGCCATCCGGGTGTGCCTCGAGGCGGGTGCGCGGGTCCTGGTCGGCGGCCCCGGGTGGGACGAGGTGATCCTGCCCGAGGGCACGCTGCGCGTGCACAGCCTCGAGGGGGCGGTCGAGGCCATCATCGGCCCGGTCGCGGGCGACGGCGACTCGGAACCAGCCGAGGACATCTAGAACAGCGATCAGGTACGTGTCGGACGCCCGGACAGGTGCTCGGTGACCGACGCGGAGCGGGGGCGGTGACGCCGCGATCGCCCCAGCGAGCGATGCGGGGCGGGCCGATCCGCTCGACCCCGCCCCGCATCGATGCGCGCCTTACTGCGCGGGCGGCAGCAGCACCTGGTCGACCAGGTAGACCGTGGCGTTCTCGGTCTCCACGCCGCCGCAGACCACCGAGGCCTCGTTGACGGTGATGGTGTCGCCGTCCCTGGTCACGGTGACGTCGGAGCCCTCGACGGTGGTCTGGGTGCCCGCGATGTCGTCCGGGCCGATCCGGCCCGGCACCGCGTGGTAGGTCAGGATCTGGGTCAGCGCCGCCGAGTCGGTCTGCAGGCCCTCCACGGTGGCCGGGTCGAGCGCCTCGAAGGCGGCGTCCACCGGCGCGAAGACCGTGAACTCGCCGCCGTCGAGGGTGGCGGTGAGATCGACCTGCGGGTTCAGCCCGCCGGACAGGGCGGCGGCGAGCGTGGTGAGCACCGGGCTGTCGGCGGCGGCGGCCGACACCGGCTGGGTGGCCATGGACTCGAGCGAGCCGGGACCGCTGGGCACCTGCTCGGCGTAGGCCGCGCAGCCCGGGCCGACCGGTGCGGCCGCGGCGGCATCCTGCGCGGCGACGGTGGTGGTGACGGTGCTGGTGGCGACCGTGGTGGTGGCGTCGGCGCTGTCCGAGGACGACGAGTCGTCGTCGCTACAGGCGGCTCCGGCGAGCGCGATCGTCGACAGTGCCGCGATCAGTGCCGCGCGGGAAGTGCGAGTCCTCATGGTCCTTTCTCGTGTGAGCGGGTTTTCTGGGATTGGTTCCGCTCGATGCATCGATATTGCATCATTTGTACGGTAATGTGAAGTCCGCAGTCGAAATCGCAGCTCAGCCCGCCTCAGCGGACGACAGCCGCGAGCGAACCGTTCGCAACCGCGGACGACATACCCACATCGCCACCACGAACACACCCCACGTGCCGAGGCGCGTGACCGACGTACAGGAGAACGCCATGTTCCGCATCACCACCACCCGCACCCTCGGCCTGCTGGTCAGCGCGGGCGCCGCCGCGGCGCTGGGCCTGGCCGCGAGCCCGGCCGCCCAGGCC
>NZ_JARWRU010000253.1 GCF_029867845.1 Nocardia farcinica
CGGCTCCATACCTCCCTGGCGCGCCCCCCCCTGCCCCCCGCCCCCGCGCCCGGCGCGGTGTGTCTTCCCCGGGCCTCGGCGCCGGGGGGGGGGGGGGGCGCGGCGGCTCGTCGCGGCGGCGGCATCGAGGGCGCCTCACGCGCGGTGACCATCGCCACCCAGCGCATCATGCGCGCGCTCGAGGACGCCGACTGCAACGCCCGCATCCTCACCGCCCCCGAGATCCGCAAGGCGGTGCTGCAGATCACCGCGGGTTACGACCCGCGCGAGATCACCCACACCTGGCGCTACGCCGAACTCGGCAACGCGATCAACATCGGCAGCGCGGTCGACCCCGACCATCTCGGCTCGGACCTGCTGGCCCAGCTGTGGGTGGCGCCATCGCGCGGCACCACCATGACGGTGCGGCTGCGGCCGGGCAGCTCGGCGGAGTCGGTGAACATCGGCGCCTCCTGGCGGCTGACCACCCGCGAGCTGCCCGAGGGCGGCAAGCTCGACGGGATGATCTCGATGAACGGCCGCCACCGCGAAGGGCTGCTGGCCAATCTGCCGCTGTCGGCGCCCGCCGCCGACGACGTGGTGCCGTTGAGCGAGTACCCGATCGACGTCATCGGCGCGCTGCACCTGCCCTCCTCGGGCTGCGGCCAGCTGATCGGCTCGGACGAGAACAACCAGGGTGTCGCGGTGCGCATCATCGGCCAGGGCATCTCCACGGTCTATGTGGCGGGCGAGCTGTATCTGGCCCAGCAGCTGGTGTTCCGCGCGCTGGCGATCGGCGAGCGCATCCTCATCCGCACCGATCGTCCGCAGGCCTGGGACCAGCTGGTGCAGACCATCGGCAACCCGGAACGGCTGGCGATCGCGGTGGAGGCGCATCAGTCCGACGCCGGATTCACCGCAGCCGTGGTCGACGGTGTGCTCGCGCCCGCACCGCACGCGGGCGTCACCACCATCTACGTCACCGGCGATCCGATGGGCTGGCCCGCCACCAGGCCGGACCTGTCGATCCACCAGCCGGGTGCGATCGGCAACAGGGTGATCGTGCGCACCGGCACCACCCAGGTCGATCTGACGCTGGTCTCCATCGCCAAGGAGGCCACCTACATCGGCAGTCCGCGCGGCCGCAGGCCGATGGCCGACGCGCACTGACCGGGCACGCGACCCGCCCGCGCGTTCAGCCGGGGTAGGGCTCGGCCGCGCGCGCGTCGCGCAGCGCCCTTCCCCACCAGGACAATTGGCCGAGCATGCGCTGGGCGGCGTCGACGGCCGCGCCGTCGCTGGTGTTGCCGTCGGCGTCGAACCGCTTCCTGGCACGGTGGAATCCCACGCTCTCGCGCAGCGACACCATGTGCAGCTCGGCGACCACCTGCCGCAACTGCTCGACCGCGCGCAGACCGCCGGACATCCCGCCGTAGGAGACGAATCCGATCGGCTTGGCGCGCCATTCGTGCTTGGCCGAGTCGAAGGCGGTCTTCAACGAGGCCGGGTAGCCGTGGTTGTACTCGGAGGTGATGGCGACGAACGCGTCCGCCGCCCCGAGACGGGCGCGGAAATCCGCGACCGCCGGGGTCTCGGTGAGGTCGGCGGGCAGCGCGATCTCGCGCAGATCCAGCACGCCGGTGTCGAATTCCCGGCGCTCGCGCACCGTGGCCAGGAACCAGTCCGCCACCACCGGGGCGAACCGCTCCGGGCGCACGCTGGCCACGATCACCTCGAGTCGCAACGGTGTCGGCACAGCTGCGAGCGTAGCGGTCAGGGCAGCTCGAAGGGCAGCGTGACGCCCTCGTGCGGGCGGCAGTGCGCGCAGGTCTCGGTGCCGTCCACCGCGGCGATGGCCTTGCGGACCAGTTCCTTGAACGGCTCGATATTGCGCTTGAACTCGGCGAACACGTCGATCGCGTGCACGCCGTCGCCGCTCTCCAGACCGGCGTCGAGATCGGTGACCAGTGCGATGGCCGAATAGCACATCTCCAGCTCGCGGGCGAGCACCGCTTCCGGGTAGCCGGTCATGTTCACCAGATCCCAGCCCTGCCCGGCGAACCAGCGGCTCTCCGCGCGGGTGGAGAAGCGCGGGCCCTGCACCACGACCATGGTGCCGCCGTCGCGCATGGGCAGTTCCTCGACCGCCGCGCCGACGGCCGCCGCGCGCAGCTCGGCGCAGTACGGGTCGGCGAAGGAGACGTGGATGCCGCCGCCGTCGAAGTAGGTCTGGGCCCGTCCCGAGGTACGGTCCACCAGCTGGTCGGGCACCGCGACGGTGCCGGGGCCCCAGTCCGGGCGCAGGCTGCCGACCGCGCAGGGCGCGAGCACCCGTCGCACGCCGAGCGAGCGCAGCGCCCACATGTTGGCCAGGTACGGCAGGGTGTGCGGGGCGTATTCGTGCTTCTTGCCGTGACGCGGAACGAAGGCGACCGGCCTGCCCGCCACGTCGCCGACGGCGATGGGCGCGCTCGGCTTGCCGTAGGGGGTGTCGACGTCGACCTCGTGCGTCTCGGCGTCGAAGAAATCGTAGAAGCCGGTGCCGCCGATGACGGCCAGGGCGGGACGGGGAAGCTCGCTCATGACCGATCATTCTTCCCGAGTACCCGCCCCGGCGCGACGCGCCCCGGACATCTCACCCCGCCGACCGGCCGACCGGCCCGGTCGCGCATGCTGGTCGCGACAGAGCATGCTGGTCGCGACAGAGCATGCTGGTGGCGACAGAGCTGGTTGACGGTGTCGAGGAGGTGCGTGTGTCACGGGCGCGGTCCGGGGTGTGGCTGACCGTGGCGAGCGGTCTGGCGTTCGCCAGTTCCGGCCCGCTGGCCAAGGCTGTGCTGGCCGCGCAGTGGTCACCCGGCGCCATTCTCGCCGTCCGGCTCACCGGCGCGGCCGCGGTGGTGCTCGTGGTCGCGGCGCTGGCCGATCTGCGGGAGCTGCGCGAGAGCCCGAGGCACGTGCGCACCATCGCCGCCTTCGGCGTGGTGGCGGTGGCCGGTGTGCAGGCCACCTTCTTCCTCTCTCTGCAACACCTGCAGGTGGGGGTGGCCCTGATGATCCAGTTCCTGGCGCCCGTGGTGGTGATCGCCTGGAATTGGGCGGTGCGCGGGCGCAGACCGAGCGCACGCACCCTGACCGGCGCCGCGGTGGCGCTGGCGGGCGCGGCTCTGGTGATCGACGTCTTCCAGGGTTCGGCACTGAGCGCGGCCGGCCTGGGCTGGGCGGCGCTGTCCATGCTGTGCAACGCCGCCTTCTTCCTGTTGTCGGCGCGCACCTCCGACAGCCTGAGCCCGGTCACCCTGCTCGGCGCGGGGCTCGGCGTGGCCGCGCTGACCGCCTGGCGCTCGGCCTGGCGACGATCCTGCCGCTGCGTTTCGGCGCGGCCACCGCCACGCTGGCCGACCACTCGCTGCCGGTGTGGGCGGCGCTGGCACTGCTGATCGGGATCAGCACGGTGGTGGCCTACCTGTGCGGGGTGGCAGGCGCGGCCAGGATCGGTTCGACGCTGATGTCGCTGGTGCTGTTGAGCGAGGTGCTGTTCGCGGTGGTGCTGGCGCGGATACTGCTCGGCGAACAGATCGCGCCGGTGCAGATGGCGGGCGGGGTGCTGCTGGTGGGCGGCATCGCGCTGGCTCGCTCGAGCGGGGGCCGGGGTCGGTCGCCTGTGCGCACGAGCACCCGCTCGGAGCAGGCGCCGCCCGCCGTTCCCCCTGTACCGTAGGGGGGTATAGGCCGTCGTTCGGCGGCCCCGAGCGAGGAGACAGTGTGACCACCCCGGACGCGGCCCAGCATGGGGAGACCGCAGCACACGTTCACACCGGCGGCGAACCCGGCCACGTGCACGGCGGGGACGAGCACGCGGGCGTCGAGCACGCCCACGCCGGGCACGGCTACATCACCGCCAAGGACGACTACCTCAAGCGCCTGCGCCGGATCGAGGGGCAGGCGCGCGGCCAGCAGCGCCTGGTCGAGGAGGAGAAGTTCTGCATAGATATTATAACCCAGGTCTAGGCCAAGACCAAGGCGCTGCAGGCCGGGGGGATGGGGCTGCTCGAGGGCCACATCAGTCA
>NZ_JARWRU010000254.1 GCF_029867845.1 Nocardia farcinica
GTCGAGGTAGACGGTCAGGTCGGCGTCGGCCTGGCGCAGCCAGGAGTCGAAAGCCGCGCGCGCCGCCGCCAGGGTGGTGCGCCCGACCGCCGTCGGCACCAGCGCGTCCGGCGGTTCACCGAGCCTGCGCGCGGCGAAATCGCTGACCGCGCGCTCCCAGGCGTCGTAGTGCGGTCCCGCGGTGGCGGCCAGCGCGGGCACCGAGGCGATGAGATGCATGCGGGTCCGCAACTCCTCGACGTCCTCGGCGCGGTAGGTGTTGGCGGCCACCACCACCCGGCGCACCGCGGTCATCATCGGCACCTCGTCGGGGACCGTGGCGAAGGCCCGGCGCAGCGCGTCGACCTCGGCGTCGAACTGGTGCCAGAGCACCTCGGCCTTGCTGGGGAAGTAGCGGAAGAAGGTGCGGCCGCTGATGCCCGCGGCCGCGGCGATGTGCTCGACGGTGGTGTTGTCGAAGCCCTGGTCGCTGAACAGGCGCATCGCGATCAGCTCGAGATCGCGCTTGGTGGTGCCGCGCGGGCGGCCCGGACGGGAGGTCGTCACGCCCCGATTATGTCAGCGGCTGAAAGTATTGATTATGTCACTGTGTGACGTTAATGTCCTGAACCATGATGGCCGATCTCACATCACCGGAGGCGGGCGCATACTCCGGCTCCGGGGTGATCCTCGCCATCCCGGTCGGCGCCACCGAGCAGCACGGGCCGCACCTGCCGCTGTCCACCGACACCGACATCGCGCTGGCGCTGTGCGCCGAACTGGCGCGGCGGCGACCCGATGTGCTGATCGCGCCCGCGCTGCCCTACGGCTCCAGCGGCGAGCACGCCGGCTTTCCCGGCACCCTCTCGATCGGCCAGCGCGCGCTGGAACTGGTGATCGTTGAGCTGTGCCGCTCGGCCACCGACACCTTCGACCGGCTGCTGATCGTCAGCGGGCACGGCGGCAATCTCGAGCCCCTGCGCCGCGCCGAGGCGCTGCTGCGCTCGGAGTCACGTGACGTCCGCATCCATCTGCCGACCTGGTCCGGCGACCCGCACGCGGGCCGCGCCGAGACCGCGCTGCAACTGGCGCTGACCCCCGGCCGGGTGCGTCTCGACCGCGCCGAGCCCGGCGACACCAGGCCGCTGCGGGAGGTCCTGCCGCTGCTGCGCGCGGGCGGGGTGCGCGCGGTCAGCGCCAACGGCGTCCTCGGTGACCCGGCAGGCGCCGACGCCGACGAGGGACGGCGCCTGCTCGACACCCTCACGAACGACTTGGTGGACAAGGTCCGGCACTGGTGGCCGGAGGACGAGGAAAGGGCTCCACGATGAACCCATGGTTCGAGACCGTCGCCGAGGCGCAGCGGCGCGCGAAGAAGCGGCTGCCGAAGTCGGTCTACGGCGCGCTGATCGCAGGCTCCGAGCGCGGCCAGACCATCGAGGACAACGAGCGCGCCTTCACCGAACTCGGTTTCGCGCCGCACGTGGCCGGACCGATCGGTGAGCGCGACCAGTCGACCACCGTGCTCGGTCAGCAGATCTCCATGCCGGTGCTGATCTCGCCGACCGGCGTGCAGGCCGTGCACCCCGACGGTGAGGTGGCCGTGGCCCGCGCCGCCGCCAATCGCGGCATCGCCATGGGGTTGAGCTCGTTCGCCAGCAAGCCGGTCGAAGAGGTGGTGCAGGCCAACCCGGCCACCTTCTTCCAGCTGTACTGGTGCGGGGGCAAGGACGAGATCAGCGAGCGCATGGCGCGGGCCAAGGCCGCCGGTGCGGTCGGGCTGATCCTCACCCTGGACTGGTCGTTCTCGCACGGCCGCGACTGGGGCAGCCCGCAGATCCCGGAGAAGCTGGACTTCAAGACCATGCTGAGTTTCGCGCCGCAGACCCTGGCGCGTCCGCGCTGGCTGGCCACCTACGTCAAATCAGGACGCATCCCCGATCTCACCGCCCCCAACATGTCGGTCGGCGGCGGTCCCGCCCCCGCCTTCTTCGGCGCCTACGGGCAGTGGATGGGCACCCCGCCGCCCGACTGGGACGACGTGGCCTGGATCTGCGAGCAGTGGGACGGCCCGGTCATGCTCAAGGGCGTCATCCGGGTCGACGACGCGCATCGCGCGGTGGACGCGGGCGTGGCCGCGATCTCGGTGTCCAACCACGGCGGCAACAACCTCGACGGCACCCCGGCCGCGATCCGCGCGCTGCCGGTCATCGCCGACGCGGTCGGTCACGAGGTGGAGGTGCTGCTCGACGGCGGCATCCGGCGCGGCAGCGACGTGGTCAAGGCCGTGGCGCTTGGCGCGCGGGCGGTCATGATCGGCCGTGCCTACCTGTGGGGCCTGGCCGCCAACGGGCAGGCGGGCGTGGAGAACGTGCTCGACATCCTGCGCGGCGGTATCGACTCGGCACTGCTCGGTTTGCGCAAGACCAGGGTCACCGATCTCGACCGCGGCGACATCGTCGTGCCGGAAGGCTTCGAGCGCGCGCTCGGGGTGCCGCAGGCCGCGCCGGTCGCCCGTGCGGCGGCGGCGTCGGCCTGAGCCGGGCCGAGGCCGAGGCAGACTGTCGCAGCCCCGCGCCCGGTCCGGCGGCGCGGGAGCGACGACCGAGCCGGGACGAGCGAGCGAGTCGCCCCTCCCGGCTCAGCCGTCGCGATCGGAGTGCCGGTGGTGGGCGAGCAGGGTGTCGTAGATGTCGGCGAGGGCGGCGAGCTGCTCGCGGTCGAGCACGTCGATCATGTGCCGTCGCACGCTGCGCAGATGCGCGGGCGCGGCGGCCGCGAGCACCCGCTCGCCCTGCTCGGTGAGCCGGGCGGCGGTGCGTCTGGCGTCGGCGGGAATCGGCTCGCGCGCCACCAGCCCGCGCTTGCTCATGCGGGTGATCTGGTGCGAGAGCCTGCTCTGCGACCACTCCAGCTTGGCCGCCAGCTCGGCGAAGGTCATCCGGTTGTCCGCGGATTCGGCGAGATAGGCCATTACCTGGTATTCGACGAAGGTGAGGTTCGAGTCGCGCACCGAATCGCTGCCCACCGCGGCGGCGATGGTGTCGCGACTGCGCACGAAGCCCCGCCAGGCGCGCATCTCCAGTTCGTCGAGCCACCGGGGTTCGCTCACGGCTCAGCCTCCACACTCCGACGCGTCATTGGAACAGGCACGGCGGTGCGCGTCAGGTCTCGAGTGGTAGCACCCGCCGCGCACCCGTGCAACCGCTCCCGACAAAGGGTTGCCTAACCACAAGGCGCTCGCAAGACCACCGATACGCTCATGGTCGCTCGAGACCAGCCCGGCTCGGGCCTCCGGCGTTCCTCGAGCCGAGCCGGACGCCTGTGCGCGAGCCGCCGTACCACCTCGAAGGAGTGCGATCCGTGACCGCCCCGGAATTCCGCTATTCAGATCTGCTGCCGATCGGCGCCGACGACACCCCGTACCGGCTGCTGACCACCGAGGGCGTCTCCACGTTCGAACACAACGGCCGCACCTTCCTCCAGGTCGAGCCGGAGGTGCTGCGGATGCTGACCGCCGAGGCCATGCACGACATCAGCCACTTCCTGCGCCCCGCGCACCTGGCCCAGCTGCGCCGCATCATCGACGACCCGGAGTCCTCGGGCAACGACCGCTTCGTCGCGCTCGACCTGCTCAAGAACGTCAACATCTCCGCGGGCGGCATCCTGCCCATGTGCCAGGACACCGGCACCGCCATCGTCATGGGCAAGAAGTCCGAGGGCGTGCTCACCGGCGTCGACGACGCCGAATGGATCAGCCGCGGTGTGTTCGACGCCTACACGAAGCTGAACCTGCGCTACTCCCAGCTCGCGCCCATCAACATGTGGGACGAGAAGAACACCGGCTCCAACCTGCCCGCCCAGATCGAGCTGTACTCGACCCCCGGCGGCGAGACGCAGCCGTCCTACAAGTTCCTGTTCATGGCCAAAGGCGGCGGCTCGGCCAACAAGAGCTTCCTGTACCAGGAGACCAAGGCCATCCTCAATCCCGAGCGGATGATCGAGTTCCTCGACGAGAAGATCCGCTCGCTGGGCACCGCCGCCTGCCCGCCCTACCACCTGGCCGTGGTCATCGGCGGCACCAGCGCGGAGTTCGCGCTCAAGACCGCCAAGTACGCCTCCGCGCACTACCTGGACCACCTGCCCACCGAGGGCTCGATGTCCGCGCACGGCTTCCGCGATCTGGAGCTGGAGGAGGAGGTCTTCAAGCTGACCCAGTCCTTCGGCATCGGCGCGCAGTTCGGCGGCAAGTACTTCTGCCACGATGTGCGCGTGGTCCGTCTGCCCCGGCACGGCGCCAGCTGCCCGGTCGCCATCGCGGTGTCCTGCTCGGCCGACCGTCAGGCGCTGGCCAAGATCACTCCCGATGGCGTGTTCCTCGAGCAACTCGAGCGCGAGCCCGCGCAGTACCTGCCCGAGCAGACCGACGAGATCCTCGGCGGCGACGTGGTGAAGATCGATCTGAACCGACCGATGTCGGAGATCCGCGCCGAGCTGTCGAAGTACCCGGTGAAGACCCGTCTGTCGCTGACCGGCCCGCTGGTGGTGGCGCGCGACATCGCGCACGCCAAGATCAAGGAGCGGCTGGACGCGGGCGAGCCCATGCCGGAGTACATGCGCGAGATGGCCGTCTACTACGCCGGTCCGGCCAAGACCCCCGAGGGCTACGCCTCCGGTTCGTTCGGCCCGACCACCGCCGGTCGCATGGATTCCTATGTCGACCAGTTCCAGGCCGCGGGCGGCTCGTTCGTCATGCTCGCCAAGGGCAATCGCTCGGCGCAGGTGACCAAGGCCTGCAAGGAGCACGGCGGCTTCTACCTCGGCTCGATCGGCGGCCCCGCCGCGCGCCTGGCGCTGGACTGCATCAAGAACGTCGAGGTGCTCGAGTACCCCGAGCTCGGCATGGAAGCGGTCTGGAAGATCGAGGTCGAGGACTTCCCCGCCTTCATCGTGGTCGACGACAAGGGCAACGACTTCTTCGCCGAGACCCAGAAGCCGATCGCGCTGCGGGTGCGCACCCGCTCCAGGGAACGCGTCTGACGCACAACGCATCCGGGGCCGCTGTCTGTCCGGGGGAGCGGCCTCCGGCGGCGGCGTGCGGACATCGGAATGTCCCTGCGTTCGCCGCTGTGCCGAGCGCGCTCGGTGCGGCACTCTGTACACCGGGATGTCACGCGTTGTCCTGCCGGGCATCCCGGGCACTGGAGCAGGCAGGCGCCGCGGAACTGGGTCCGCGGGTTGCTGATCGGATGACGGACAGATCCGTTCCACCCGGGCGGGTTCGGTCGGTGGGG
>NZ_JARWRU010000255.1 GCF_029867845.1 Nocardia farcinica
CCCCGGTGCCGGGCGGCGGGGGCGGCCCCCGGGGGGCGGGCCCCCCCTCCGCCAATGCGCCCCCCCCCCCCCCCCTTGTTTGCGGGGGGGCGCCCGGTTCGCGTTGCCGGGCAGGCGAATTCAGCCCGCCGAGCGGGCCTCCCGCAGACCGGGCAGCCAGTCGTAGGCCAGGCCCATGAACGGAACCTCGGCGTCGAGCTGGGCCAGGATGCCCACCGAGCCGCCGAGGACCCGGAAGATCATCACGTATTCGGCCGGAAGTTGCAGCGAGCGCGCGGTTTTCATCTCCTGGCTGGAGAAGTCGGTGGCCTTGCCCGCCACCCGCTGCATCCAGCGGCGGGTGAAGTGGAACGACTCGGTGCGAATCGGGTCGGAGAACGGCCGCAGGTAGTCGGCGATCTCCTTGTGGGTGACCGTGCGGCCGGGCAGCACCCAGCCGTTGTCGTACATCAGCTCGGTGAGCTCGTCGTACTTCTCGTCCACCGCGAGCCCGAGCATCCGCCCGAGAATCGCCGGGAAGCCCCCGGGCAGCGGCGCGCACGCGCCGAAGTCGATGACCGCCAGCCTGCCGTCCGGCAGCATCATGAAATTGCCCGGGTGCGGGTCGGCGTGCAGCAGGCCGACCGCCTCCGGGGCGGAGAAGTGGAAGCGGCCCATCAACAGCGCCACCCGGTCGCGCAGCTCCTTGGTGCCCTCCGGGTCCGCCGCGCCCGCCTTGATGATCGCCGAAACCGGTGTGCCGTCGAGCCATTCGCTGACGATCACCTTGGGCGCGCCCGCCACCACCTTCGGGATGACGACATCGGGGTGGCCCTGATAGGCCTTGGCGAAGGCGCGTTGGTTGGCGGCCTCGTTGCGGTAGTCGAGTTCTTCCTCGGTGCGCTGGGTGATCTCGGCCAGCATCGGCTTGACGTCGAGACCGGGGATCACCGAGGCGAACATCCCGGACATTCGGTTCAGTGTCTTGAGGTCGGCCCGCAGCGCCTCGTCCGCGCCGGGGTACTGGACCTTGACCGCCACCGTGCGGCCGTCCGACCACACCGCCTTGTGCACCTGGCCGATGCTGGCCGAGGCCGCGGGCGTGTCCTCGAAGGACTGGAACCGCTGCCGCCACTGCGTGCCGAGCTGCTGATCCAGCACCCGGTGCACGGTGGCGGTCGGCATCGGCGGCGCGGCGGCCTGCAACTTGGTCAGCGCGTCGCGGTAGTGCTCGCCGAACTCCTCCGGCACCGCCGCTTCCAGCACGCTCAGCGCCTGCCCGAACTTCATCGCGCCGCCCTTGAGCTCGCCGAGCACGGTGAACAGCTGCTCGGCGGCCTTCTGGTTCAGTTGGGCGTTGATCTCGGACTTGTCGCCACCGGCCAGTTTCCTGGTGAAGCCGACGGCGGCGCGGCCCGCGATGCCGAGCGGAATCTTGGCTAACTTAGCGTTGCGGGACGAGCTACGGCGCACGATCTCTGACACACCCCCATCATGGCCGATCGAACGGTGGGCGTGCCACGGGATCGAACTATTGCCCCTCGGAACGAACTGTACGGTTCGTCACGTTTCGCGATTTCGCGGCGGATTCGCGGCGGATGTGTCAGGCCGGGGCGGCGCGCAGCCGCCTGCATCCGCAGCGCGGATGCGGCTCCCACCGGCGGTGCTGGAGCTGGTGGGAGTCCAGGTCCAGCTCCAGAGTCGTGTTCAGGGTGGCCGGGCAGCGGTGGGTCGAGCACTCCAGGATGGCCTCCAGCTCGGTCAGCGCCAGCGCGGCCGTGGCGGCGCCGGCCGCCGGCGCAGCGTGACCAACGCGGTCGAGCAGCTAGGCGGCCAGGTGCGGCCAGTCGGCGTCGTAATCGGCCTTGATGAGATCGGCGCAGCGCAGGCAGCTCGTCTCGCCTGGCAGTACGAAGGGGCCGATCACGCCCTTGCCGTCGCGCAAACGCACCTGCAGGTGCGGGACCCGGTTGACCACCAGATCGGCGACGAGCCGCGGATCGACCACCACGGTGTCGGTGAGCACCACCAGGTCGACCCGCTCGCGCGGCCTGGGCGACTCGGGGCGATAGGTGTGCGAACGCCTCGGCCGCACGCCGAGACCGCGCAGGCCCGAGGCGACCGCGTCGGACAGCGGGCCAGCGCCGTGCACCCGCACCGCGGTGATCCGGTAGCTCGGTTCGCGCGGCGGTTGCAGCAGACCTGCCGCGTCGATCTCGTCGAGCAGTTGCTCGGCCTGCTCGGGGGCGAGGCCGTGTTCACTTGCGCGCGCGCAGATCTCGGCACGGCCGTGCCTGCCGTCGAGCAGACGCAGAAAGCCGAGCACCGCCGAGGTGTCGATGCCCGGCGGGTCGAGCAACATGGCGCGCTCGGGGTCCCAGCCGAGCTGGACCACCCCGGAGGGGCGCACCAGCACGGTCACCCGTGGATTGAGCAGCGGGCCCGCCAGACGTGCGGTCGATGTCGTCATGCCGGACAGTATGCGCACGGCCCAGCCGGCGCCGCCCCCCGAAAAGCGCGGTTGTCCACAGCTTTTCGGGTTGTGCACAGGACAATCGGTCAGGACTTGCCGGTGTCCTCGTCGTCGCCGCCCCGGTCGCCGTCGTGCTCGCCGGTGTCGCCGCTCCCGTCCCGGTCCTGCCCGGTGCGCGCCTCCCGCTCGGCGCGCTCGCGGGCCTCGGTCTCGGCCAACTGCGCCAGCGGATCGTCGAAGGCCGCCGCCCCGCCGCCGATCACCGAGTCGATGAAACCCGCGGGGGCGTCGAGGTCGTCGGAATGGGGGAGCAGATCGGGGTGCGCCCAGATGCCGTCGCGCTTCTCCATACCCGCGTCGACGGTGAGCCTGCGCCACAGCTCGGCCGCCTCACGCAGCTTGCGCGGCCGCAGTTCCAGGCCGACCAGGGTGGCGAAGGTCTGCTCGGCGGGACCACCGGTGGCGCGGCGGCGGCGCAGCGTCTCGGCCAGCGCCCCCGCGCCGGGCAACCGGTCGCCGATCGCCTCGCCCACCACGACCTGTACCCAGCCCTCGATCAGGGCGAGCAGGGTCTCCAGCCGTTCCAGCGCGGCCTTCTGCTCGGGGGTGGTCTGCGGCTCGAACGTGCCCGCCGCCAGCAGCTCCTCGAGCTTGGACGGATCGGTCAGCGACATCGGGTCGATGTTCTGGGCGGCCTCTTCGAGTGCGGAGAAGTCCATGGTGATGCCGCGCGCGTAGTCCTCGACCGCGCCGAGCACCTGCTGGCGCAGCCACGGCACGTGCGCGAACAGCCGCTGGTGGGCGGCCTCGCGGGCGGCGAGGAAGACCAGGATCTCGCTTTCGGACTGCTCGAGGCCCTTGCTGAACTCCGAGATCGCCGCGGGCAGCAGCGCCGCGGTGCCCGCCGGGCCGAGTGGCAGGCCGATGTCGGTGGAGGTCAGCACCTCCTTGCCGAGCTGGCCTAGGGCCTGGCCGAGCTGCGAGCCGAACGCCAGCCCACCCATCTGCCCGAGCATGCCCATCATCGGACCCGCCAGCTCCCGCGCCTCCGGCGGCAGCTGCGAGGTCCACATGCCGGAGACCTGCTGGGCGACCGGATCACACAGCCGCTGCCAGGTGGGCAGGGTCTGCTCGATCCAGTCCACCGGCGTCCAGGCCACCGTCCTGGTCGCGCCGGCGGGCAGGACGGTGGCGCCGTCGAGCCACAGCTCGGCCAGGTGCGCGGCATCGGTCACGGCCTTGGCCGCGCCCTGGGAGACCGGGCCGACGTCCTTGCCCAGCTGCTGGCGCGCCAGCCGCTTGGCCACGTCGTAGTTCACCGGGCCGGACTGCCCGCCGCCGGGGGCGGCCATGCCCGCACCCATGCCGGAGAGCATCTGGCCGAGCGAGGTGAGCATCTGGCCCAGCTGGGCGGGGTCGAAACCCGCTGCCCCCGGCCCGCCGACGGCGAATC
>NZ_JARWRU010000256.1 GCF_029867845.1 Nocardia farcinica
CCCGGCTGAGCGCCGGGCGGGGGGGCCGCGTCCCGGGGGCCGTGGTGTGCGACGCCCGGACGGTCGCCGCCCTCGCCCGCGGGCGCGGCGCACTCGACGGCACCGGCGCGCGCCCGCCGCTGACGCCGCGCACCGGCGACGGCCCGGTCCCGCTGGCCCCGGCCCAGCAGCGCATGTGGGTGGTCAACCGGCTCGCCCCCGACTCCTCGGCCTACAACATCCCGGCCGCCGTCCGCCTGACCGGCGCGCTCGACCACACCGCGCTCACCGCCGCCGTCACCGACCTGGTGACCCGCCACGAGACGCTGCGCACCCGCTACCCGGACACCCCCGACGGCCCGGTCCAGGAGGTGCTCGCGCCGGAGTCGGTGACCGTCGACCTGACCCCCGTTCCCGTCGCGGCGGGTGACATCACCGCCCGCATGGCCGAGTTCGCCGGCCGCGGCTTCGACATCACCGCCGCGCCGCCGCTGCGCGCCGCCCTGTTCCGCGTCGTCCCGGACGACGGTGCGACGCGAGCGGACACCGCCGATGAGCACGTGCTCGTGGTGGTCGTCCACCACATCAGCGGCGACGGCTACTCTGTGCTGCCGCTGACCCGCGACCTGGTCCGTGCCTACGCCGACCGGGCCGAGGGCCGGGCCCCGGACTGGTCGCCCCTGCCCGTCGGCTACACCGACTACAGCCTCTGGCAGCAGGAGCTGCTCGGCGCCCCCGGCGACCCGGAGTCGGTGCACGAGCGCCAGATCGCCTTCTGGCGCACCGAACTCGCCGGCGCGCCGGAAGTGCTCGCGCTGCCCACCGACCGCCCGCGCCCGGCCCACCGCGACATGCGCGGCGAGACCGTGACCACGGCGCTCGACGCCGACACCACGCTGGCGCTGGACCGGGTGGCCCGCGAACACGGCACCACCCTGTTCACCGTCCTGCACACCGCCCTGGCGGTGCTGCTGGCCAAGCTGTCCGGCAGCACCGACATCACCATCGGCGCCCCGGTGGCCGGGCGCGGCGAACGCGAACTCGACGACCTGATCGGCATGTTCGTCAACACCGTCACCCTGCGCACCCGCATCGACAGCCGCGCCCCCTTCGCCGAACTGCTGCGCGAGGCAGGCCGCCGCGACCTGGCCGCCCTCTCGCACGCCGACGTCCCGTTCGACCAGGTGGTCGACGCCCTCGGCCGCACCAGGTCCAGCACCTACACCCCGCTGTTCCAGGTGATGCTCGCCTTCCAGAACATGGGCGCGGGCCGCGTCGAACTGCCCGGCCTCGCGGTCGAGGTCGTCGATCCGGCCCCGGCCGAGGCCAAGTTCGACCTGCAACTGACCGGCATCGAGGAGTTCGACGCCGACGGCGCGCGGACCGGGCTGTCGCTGTGCCTGACCTACGCCGTCGACATCTTCGACGCCGAGACCGTCCGCGGTTACGCCGAGCGCCTGCACGCGGTGCTCGCCGCCGTCGCGGCGGACGCGTCGATCGCCGTGCGGGCGATCGACATCAGAACCGAGTCCGAACGGCAGCCCGCCGCCAGGACCACGGCGGGCGTGAGCCCGGCCGGCTCGGGCGCGGCCTCCGCCGGCGCGCCCGCCACCATGGCGGATCTGCCCGGCCTGATCGCCGCCGCCGCCGAACTCGCACCGACGGCCGTCGCATTCGCGCACGGCGAGCATCGGGTCACCTATGCCGAACTCCAGGCGAAACTGGCCGGCGTCGCGAAGGCGATGGGCGCCGCGGCCATACCCGAAACGCTCATCAACGTCGCCCTCGCCGGGCTGGTCCCCGGCATCCTCACGGCGCTCGGCGGCGCAGGCCTGGCCGCCGCGCTGAACACCCTTCTCGCCGAGACGAACTCCCTCGTCTCCGAAAGGAACTGCTGATGTCTCGAGCCGAATCGACGACCCCCCGTGGACACGGCAACGACCTGTGCGCCCATCCCGGCGACGAACGGCACGCCGCCCTGCGCCGCGCCTACGGCCTGGCGGACCTGCCCCGCCTGATCGAGACCGTCGCCGACCTGGAACCGGAACGGGTGGCGCTGAGCGGCCCCGGCGCCACGGTCGGATACGCGGAGCTGTCGGCCGAGATCGGGACGCTGGCCGTCGCCATGGGCGGCGCGCTCGCCCCCGACGCCCTGATCTCGGTGGTCGTCTCCGGCCGGCTGCCGCACCTGGTGGACGCGGGGGAGGGCGCGCTCGGCGCGGTCCTCGACGACCTGCTCGACGACGCGCTGGTCGCCGCCGCCCCGATGCTGCCCACCAGCTTCGCGCCGGTCGAGACGCTGGTGACCGAGTTCGCCGGGCAGGTGCGGCGCACCCCGGACGCGGTGGCGCTGGAATTCGGCGACACCGCCCTCACCTACGCCGAATTCGACGCCCGCGCCGAGGCGCTGGCCCGGCACCTGGCCGGCCTCGGCGTCGGCAGGGAGTCGCTGGTCGGGCTGTCGGCCCGGCGCTCGATCGAGCTGCTGGTCGGCATGTACGCGGTGCTCAAGGCCGGCGGCGGCTATGTGCCGATCGACCCCGAGCATCCGGCCGAGCGCATCGCCTACGTGCTGGAGACCGCCGCCCCCGTGCTGGTGCTCACCACCACCGCCGACGAGCCGGAAGGCCTGACCGGCGTGCCGGTGCTGCGCATCGACGAGTTCGAGGCAGCGCCGCCCGCGGCGACCGGGCACGTCGAGCCGGCAGGCCCCGGCCCGGACAACATCGCCTACGTCATCTTCACCTCCGGTTCCACCGGCCGCCCCAAGGGCGTCGCGGTCTCGCACCGCTCGGTGCTGGCCAATCTGCGCTGGCGGCAGCGGCTGAACCCGATGCTGCCCACCGACCGGGTGATCCAGAAGACGCCGTTCACCTTCGACGTGTCGGTCTGGGAGTTCTTCTGGCCGTTGCAGGTCGGCGCGCGGCTGGTCGTCGCCCGTCCCGACGGGCACCGCGATCCGGCCTATCTGGTGCGGTTCATGGCCGAACGCGGGGTCACCATCGCGCATTTCGTGCCGTCCATGCTCGCGGTCTTCGTCGCCGAGCTGGCCAGGACCGGACAGTCGCTGGACGCGCTGCGCATGGTGGTCTCCTCCGGTGAGGCGCTGCCCGCAGCCACCGCCGCCGCGCTGCGCGACGTGAGCGGCGCGACGCTGCAGAACACCTACGGTCCCACCGAGGCCACCGTCGACGTCACCGCCCACGAGGTGACCGCCGCCGACACCGTCACCGTCCCGATCGGCACCGTCGCCGACGACAACGAGCTGCTCGTGCTCGACGAGGGCCTGCGCCCGGTCCCCAACGGCGTGGTCGGCGAGCTGTACCTGGCGGGCGTGCAGCTGGCCCGCGGCTACGTCTCGCGTCCTGGCCTGACCGCCGACCGGTTCGTCGCCAACCCCTACGGCGCGCCCGGCGACCGCATGTACCGCACCGGCGACCTGGTGCGCTGGGCGGGCGGCAACGACGGCGGCCCGATGGAACTGGAATACCTCGGCCGCACCGACTTCCAGGTCAAGCTGCGCGGTCTGCGCATCGAGCTCGGCGAGGTGGAGGCCGCGCTGCTGCGCTCGGACGCAGTCGCCCAGGCCGCCGTGGTGCTCGCCCAGCACGCGGGCGGCGACCACCTGGTCGGCTATGTCGTCCCCGCCCCGGACGTGGACGTGCTCGACACCGGAGCGGTGCTCGAGCTGGCCCGTCGCGGCCTGCCCGAGTACATGGTGCCCTCGCTGTTGCAGGTGCTCGACGAGCTGCCGGTCAACGCCAACGGAAAGCTCGACCGCAAAGCGCTGCCGGCCCCCGACTTCGGTTCGGCGGCAGCGGAATTCCGCGAGCCGTCCACCGAGGCCGAGCGCCTGGTCGCCGGCATCTTCGCCGACCTGCTCGGCGCCGAACGCGTCGGCGCCGACGACGACTTCTTCACCCTCGGCGGCAACTCGCTGCTGGCCACCCGCGCCATCGCCCGCATCGGCGAGGCCCTCGGCGTCACCATCGACGTCCGAGACTTCTTCGACCGCCCCTCGGTGGCCGCGCTGGCCGCCCTCGGCGAGGCGGGCACGGCGGCGACCGGTCCCGCCCGGCCGCCGCTGACCGCCCGCCCGCGCCCTGAGCACGTCCCGCTCTCGCCCGCCCAGCGGCGCATGTGGTTCCTCAACCGCCTCGGCACCGACTCCGGCCGCGATCCCGCCGCGGGCGCGGTCGACAACATCCCGGTCGCCCTGCGCCTGCGCGGCGCGCTCGACACCGCCGCGCTCGACGCCGCCCTGTCGGACCTGGTGGCCCGCCACGAGATCCTGCGCACCCTCTACCCGCAGACCCCGCGGGGCCCGGTGCAGCTCATCCGGCCGGTGCATCCGGTGCCCGCGCTGACCCCCACCGACGTGGACGCGTCCGCGCTGGTGGACACGGTGCAGGCCATCGCGGTGCGCGGGTTCGACGTGGCCGAGGAGGTGCCGCTGCGGGTGCGGCTGCTGCGCAGCGGCCCCGAGGACCACACGCTGGTCTTCGTCGTCCACCACATCGCCGCCGACGGTGTCTCCATGAGCGTGCTGGTGCGCGACCTGATCACCGCCTACGCCGCCCGCCGCGGCGGCGCCGCCCCCGACTGGAGCCCGCAGGAGGTCCAGTACGCCGACTACGCGCTATGGCAACGCGAGGTGCTCGGGGAGGAGAACGACCCCGATTCGGCGGTCTCCGCCCAGCTGGCCTTCTGGCGCGCCGAACTGGCCGACCTGCCCGCTCAGCTGGACCTGCCCGCCGACCGGCCCCGGCCCGCGGTCTCCACCTATCGCGGCGCCACCCACGCCTTCGAACTCGACGCCGATCTGCGCGCCGCCGTGGACCGGATCGCCGCCGGGCACAATGCCACGCCGTTCATGGTCGTGCACGCCGCGCTGGCCGCCCTGCTGGCCCGGCTGTCGGGCACCACCGACATCGCGGTCGGCACCCCGATCGCGGGCCGCGGCGAGGCAGGCCTGGACGATGTGGTCGGCATGTTCGTCAACACCCTGGTGCTGCGCACCGAGGTCGACGGCGGCCGCGGCTTCGCCGACCTCATCGCCCACGCGCGCGAACGCGACCTGCGCGCCTTCGCCCACCGCGACATCCCCTTCGAGCAGCTGGTCGAGGCGGTCAACCCGGCCCGCGCCCAGAACCGGCATCCGCTGTTCCAGGTCGCGTTGTTCATGCAGAACATCGGCCCGGTCGCCCTCGAGCTGCCCGGCCTGCGCGCCGAACAACTCGACTTCGACCCCGGCTTCGCCAAATTCGACCTCCAGCTCACCCTCTCCGAACCGCTCGGCGCCACCGCAGGACCGCGCGGCTATCGCGCCGAACTGACCTACGCCACCGACCTGTTCGACGGCGCCACCGCCGCCGAGTTCGCCGCCAAGTTCACCCGCCTGCTGCGCGCGGCCCTCGACGACCCGCGACGCCCGGTCGGCGACATCGAACTGCTCGACGCCGGCGAACTGGACTACGTGGTGACCAGCTGGAACGCCAGCGGCCACAAGGTCGCCGAGCGCTTCCTGCACGACGGCTTCGACATGCAGGTGCGCCGCACCCCCGAGGCCGTGGCGCTGCGCGCGCCCGGCGGCGAGACCCTCACCTACGCCGAGCTGTCCGCCCGCGCCAACCGTCTCGCCCGTCTGCTCATCGCCTCCGGCGTCGGGCCGGAACAGCTCGTCGTGCTGGCCATGCCGCGCTGCGTGGAACTCGTCGTCGCCATGTACGCGGTGCTGCGCGCGGGCGGCGCCTACGTGCCGGTCGATCCGGGACACCCGGCCGAGCGCATCGGCCACATCCTCGACACCGCGGCCCCGCACACCGTCCTCACCACCACGACCGCCGGCTTCACCGTGCCCGAGTCGCTGCCCGCCGACGTGGCCGTGCTGAACCTGGACGAACTCGATCTGTCCGGCTACGCCC
>NZ_JARWRU010000257.1 GCF_029867845.1 Nocardia farcinica
ATCCGGGGCAGCGGGGGCCCGGCCGCGCGGGAGCCGGGGCAGCCCGCGTGGGCGTGGCGGGCGGTCTGCCGGATCTCGCCGCCGTCGGTCTCGACCGTCACCCGTCGTGGCCCGTCGATCCGGCCCCGGCCGCGGATCAGCGCCACCCCTGCCGAGTCCAGCCACGCGACCTGCCCCGAGTCGTCCCGGTCCGAGACCATGCGGTCGCGGTGGGCGAGCACGGCCGCGGTGTCGGCCGGTCCGGTGAGCAGGGAGCCGACGCCGGGCATGCGGGCGGCCTCGGCGCGCAACAGCACCGGCCGTAGCAGCGCCTTGCTCGGCACGCACGCCCAGTAGGAGCACTCGCCGCCGACGAGTTCGGATTCGACGATCACGGTGCTCAGGCCCGCGGCCGCGGTCCGGTCGGCGACGTTCTCGCCCACCGGGCCGGCGCCGAGGACGACGACGTCGCAGGTGTGTTCGGTCTGGTCTGTCATGACTGCGCTTTCGGGACGGAGGGTGGCGGCCCGCCCGCGCCCACGGGCGCGCACCGGCCGTCGGGGGAGGTCGTGAGGGCAGTGCGGCAGTGGCTCCACGGTAGTGCGCCGCGCGGACCGCGGCGGGTCGGACGCGCGGCCGGTGACCGGCGCGTGACCGGCGCGCGATACTGGAACCTGTTCCGATCTTTGCTCGGCCCCGCACGGTCGCGCCGAATCCCCCTCGCGGCGTCGCCTCGGCCGGTTTGATGGAAATGTCCGCAGCGCCCATTGTTGTGGAATGGTGTCGGTGGTACTGTCCAGACACATGTCCAGCTATCTGTCTCCGCCGCGCTGTCCGGGGGCGCCCGTCGGGAAGAACCTGTTATCGGAATGGGGGTCCGTGCGATGACCGCGGCACCGGTGGAACCGTTGACCTTCGATCCCTACGACTACGCCTTCCACGAGGACCCGTACCCGGTCTACGCGCGGCTGCGCACCGAGGCGCCGCTGTACCACAATTCCGAGCTGGGCTTCTGGGCGCTGTCGCGGCACGCCGACGTCACCGCCGCCTTCCGCGACGCGGGCCGCTTCTCCAGCGCCAACGGCGTCTCCCTCGACCCGGCCGCCTGGGGGCCGCACGCGCACCGCACCATGTCCTTCCTCGCCATGGACGATCCCCGGCACATGCGCATGCGCAAACTCGTCTACAAGGGCTTCACCCCGCGCCGCGTCGCCGAGATGCGCACGCGCATCAGGGAGATCACCCTCGAGCACCTCGCGCCCGCGCTGGAGCGTGGAAGCCTGGACTGGATCGACGAGTTCGCGGGCAAGCTGCCGATGGACGTCATCTCCGAACTCATGGGCGTGCCCGAACCCGACCGCGCCGAGATCCGGCGGCTGGCCGATCTGGTGGTGCATCGCGAGGACGGCGTGCTCGACGTGCCGGATGCCGCGATCGACGCCTCGCTGCGCCTGGTCGGCTACTACGCCGACATGGTGGCCGACCGCCGCGCGCATCCCACCGACGACCTGACCTCCGCGCTGCTGGACGCCGAGATCGACGGCGATTCGCTGACCGACGACGAGATCATCGGCTTCATGTTCCTCATGGTGGTGGCGGGCAACGAGACCACCACCAAGCTGCTGGGCAACGCGGTGTACTGGGCGGCGCGCAATCCGGCCGAGTTCGCCAAGGTCGCCGCCGACCCGGACCGGGTGCCCGACTGGATCGAGGAGACGCTGCGCTATGACACCTCCAGCCAGATGGTGGCCCGCTGCCCCACGACCGACATCGCACTGCACGGCGGCGTCATCCCGGCGGGGTCGAAGGTGCTGCTGCTCATCGGCTCGGCCAACCGCGACCCGGCGGCCTTCGCCGACCCGGACAGCTACCGGCTGGACCGCACCGACACCAGCGCCCTGGCCAGTTTCGGCGCGGGCGTGCACTTCTGCCTCGGCGCGCACCTGGCGCGACTGGAGGCCGATGTCGCGCTGCGCGAGTTCGTCTCGCGGGTGCGTGACTACGAGGTCGTGACCGAAGGCGTCGAGCGGGTGCACTCGACGAACGTGCGCGGCTTCGCCCATCTGCCGATCACCGTGGAGGTGCGCTGAATGCCTCGTTTCGAACCCCATCCGCCGGTCCGGCCCGCCCTGATCGCGGGCGCGTCCTCGGGCATCGGCGCCGCCACCGCGGTGGCCCTGGCCGAGCTCGGTCATCCGGTCGCGCTCGGCGCGCGCCGGGTCGAGCTGTGCGAGGAACTGGCGGGCAAGATCCGCGCCGACGGTGGCACCGCCATCGCGCACCGGCTCGACGTGCTCGACGGCGACTCGGTCGACGCCTTCGTCGCCGCCGCCGAGGCCGCCCACGGTCCCGCCGAGATCCTGGTCTCCGGCGCGGGCGACATCGAATTCGGCCCGGTCGGCGAGATGGACCCGGCCGATTTCCTGAAGCAGGTGCAGGTGCATCTGGTCGGCGCGCACCGCATGGTGCACCGGGTGCTGCCCGGCATGCTGGAGCGACAACGCGGCGACCTGGTGCTCATCAGCTCCGACTGCGCCGAGCAGCCGCGTCCGCAGACCGGCGCCTACAGCGCGGCCAAGGCCGGTGTCGAGGCCATGGTGCGGCAGATGCGGATGGAACTGGAGGGCACCGGCATCCGCGCCTCCCTGGTGCGGCCGGGCCCCACCCAGACCGGCATGGGGCTCACCTCACCCGCGGAGAAGGTCGGTCCCATGTTGGAGGCCTGGCAGAAGTGGGGCTTCGCCCGGCATCCGTACTTCCTGCGCGCCTCGCAGCTGGCCGCCGCGGTGGTGGCGGTGGTCAGCGCCCCGCGCGGTGCGCACCTGGTGCTGGTGGAGGTCCAGCCGGAGGCGCCGCTCGAGCCGCGTCCGGCCGCCGCGGGGGAGCAGTCGTGAGGATCGTCGTCGACCTGGACCTGTGCCAGGGCCACGCGGCCTGTCAGGCCGAGGCGCCGGGGGTGTTCCACGTGCCCAAGCG
>NZ_JARWRU010000258.1 GCF_029867845.1 Nocardia farcinica
CCCCGCCCCGCCCGGGGGCGTTGTGGGGGGGGGGGCGCCGGGGCCCCCACAGGTTGTGCGCCACCCGGCCGTGCGGGGCGGCGGCCACCGCGCCCGCCAGGTTCTGCAGCGACTGCTGGAGATGTTCGGTGGGGGAGAGGCCCTGCTCCGCGCCTGTCGTCGCGTAGGCCGTCCGGCGCGCCTTCTCGCCCGGCGACGAGGCGGTCTCGCGTGCCCGGTCGTCGGTGGCGCGTCCCGCCCGCTTCGTCGCGGAGGAGGGGCGGCCTGTGCGCTTGCGCGCCGGGCCCATGGGACGCCGATCGCCGGGAGATCGCTCGGCCATGATCCTCACCTCTTCGCCCGGCGCCCGGGGGCGCGCGCGGGGGGGGCGGCGTGGGCGCGCACGCGACGGGCGCCGGTTGCCGAGGCCCGGCTCGCCGCCGAGGTGGCCCGCCTCCCCGACACGGCCTTGCGGCTCCCGGCCGGCACGCCCTCACGAGCCCGTGAGCGGGCCGCACCCGCCGCTGCGGGGGTGGAGCCGGCACGGGGACGAGGCCGCCTCGTCACCGCCTGCTCCGCCGCGCCGACGGCGCCGTGGTCCAGATCGTCGAGGTCCTCCCGGTCGTCCTCGCCGTACTCGGCCTCGTCGTAGGGGTACCGATCGTCCGCCTCGTCCGCCTCGTCCGCCTCGTCTGTGGAGTCCTCGTCCGTGGAGTCCTCGTCAGCGAATTCCGCGTCCGCGTAGTCGTCAGTGCCGTCCTCCACCGCGTCCGGCTCGCGGTCCTCGCCGGGCTCGTCGCCTTCGTCCGTGTCGTCGTCGATCTCGTCCTCGTCGGCGTACTCGTCGGCGAATTCGTCGTCGCGGTCGTGGTCGTCCGAATGCCCCTCATCGGCGTACTCCTGATCGGAGTCCTTCTCGCCCGTCGCCGTATCCGGCGGCTGCTGGATTCGTGCCGTGAGCGCGTCGAGCCTGGTGCTCGCCGCATTGATCGCCGCTGCCCGGACGGCCCCGCCGAGTTCGCCGCGCACCGCGTCGCCGATCTTCGCCAGTTCCGGTGTAGACCCGAGCAGCGAACTCCCGCGTTGCAACAACTGTTTCGCCTCGGACTGTTTGCTCAGACCGGCGCCTGCCAGCGCAAGGGCCAGTCGCATCTTGCGGGTCCGGCCGAGGATGTATCCCGCTCCCACCCCGATCGCCAGTTGCACGCCGCCCTTCATCACCACTCCTTGCCTGCCGTCGACGGCGATGCACCGCAGCGAGCGCAAAGGGTCGGCAGCTTTTTCGAGGCCCCGATCGTTGGCTACACCGGATTCTTCTCGGCAAACCCGTGGCGCGTAGGAAATTCGACCCGAATCGTTCCTGTTTTTCCGGCCTCCGATGGATTCGGTCGCCGATCATTTCGATTCGTATTCCATTGGAAGATCGAATATCTCGATTCGACCCCCGTGTACACGCGGAGTCGGGACACGGCTACACGTTCGTCACCTCTTTCGGGTGACCGGAACCACGCCAGGTACCAGCAGCGGCTCGGCAAATCCTCCCTGTACCCCTCGGGGTCGCCGTCGACCCGGCGGTCCTGCCGCACACCGTGCGCCACTACCGCTGCGCCCGCAGCAGCGCGGTGAATCGGAGACCTCGGCCGCGGTCGACCGGATACGACTCGGCGATCATGCACGCCGACTGACGACGGGCCGAGCGGGCCACCGACGCCGCGGAGACCGCGATCGGGAGCGAGCGAGCCCGGTCAGTGCGGGTACTCGAGGAAGAACTGCCGCAACAGCGGCTCCGCCAGCCCGTACAGCGCCCTGGCCACGGTGATGCCGAGTTCGCCCCCGTGCATGGCGAGGTACCCGAGCCAGTCCCGGTTGTCGATGGCGAATTGCAGGAGGGGGTCGGTCTCGTTCACGGGAGCTCCTCTGTTCCGTGGGCTGCTGTTCCGTTGGCTGCTTCGGCAGGGGCGGGCGCGGGCGTCTCGGCGGCGGCCTCAGCGGGTGAAATAGGGCTGGAGCAGGGGCGGGAGTACTTCCAGGCCCCACCGGACGATCGACAGCGCTCCGTTGCCGAGGTTGATGACCACGTATCCGATCAGGTCGCGGTTCTGTTCGGCAAGATCCTGCAGCGGTTCGATGATGTCGTGGAACATGAGCCGGCTCCTTTGCCGTCATGGCGGCGCCTCGTGGCGGATGGTGCAGGCGTGTGTCGTGGTGGATCCAGGCTCGCACAGCGGCGGGGCGTCGCCAAGGGGTTGCCGCTCGCGAGATCCTCCGCGCGGTCGCGTGGCCGGGAAGGGGGCGCGGCGGTACGGTTGCCTCGCCGTCGCTGTGCGGGTGCGGCGCGAGGTGTGATCCGCGTCGGCAAGGCGACCCCGGTTATGTATGGGATTGCATAGTCGTGCATAATCATTTGTACAAGGCGCAGGGTTCGTCAGATCTGCGCGCCGGCGCGACCGGCAGACCGCCCGACAAGCGGCCGAGACCACCACGAACACACACTCGAGGAGCACTGAAGACATGTCCGAGCGCGTCGTACTCGCCTACTCCGGTGGGCTGGACACCTCCGTCGCCATCAGCTGGATCGGCAAGGAGACCGGCGCCGAGGTCGTGGCCGTGGCCATCGATCTGGGCCAGGGCGGCGAGGACATGAACGTGGTGCGCCAGCGTGCGCTGGACTGCGGCGCCGTCGAGGCGATCGTGGTCGACGCGCGCGACGAGTTCGCCGACGAGTACTGCCTGCCCACCATCCAGGCCAACGCCCTCTACATGGGCCAGTACCCGCTGGTGTCGGCCATCAGCCGGCCGCTGATCGTCAAGCATCTGGTCGAGGCCGCCAAGTTCCACGGCGCCACCACCGTCGCGCACGGCTGCACCGGCAAGGGCAACGATCAGGTGCGCTTCGAGGTCGGCATCGGCGCTCTGGCTCCCGACCTGAACGTCATCGCCCCCGTCCGCGACTACGCCTGGACCCGCGAGAAGGCCATCGCCTTCGCCGAGGAGAACAGCCTCCCGATCAACGTCACCAAGAAGTCGCCCTTCTCCATCGATCAGAACGTGTGGGGCCGCGCCGTCGAGACCGGCTTCCTCGAGGACCTGTGGAACGCCCCGACCAAGGACGTCTACGACTACACCGCCGACCCCACGGTCAACTTCGAGGCTCCCGACGAGCTCATCATCACCTTCGACAAGGGTGTCCCGGTCGCCATCGACGGCCGCCAGGTGAGCGTGCTCGAGGCCATCGTCGAACTGAACCACCGCGCGGGCCGCCAGGGCGTCGGTCGCCTGGACATGGTCGAGGACCGGCTGGTCGGCATCAAGAGCCGCGAGATCTACGAGGCCCCCGGCGCCATCGCCCTGATCACCGCGCACCAGGCCCTCGAGCACGTGACCATCGAGCGCGAGCTGGGCCGCTACAAGCGCCAGGTCGAGCAGCGCTGGGGCGAGCTGGCCTACGACGGCCTGTGGTTCTCCCCGCTCAAGCGCGCCCTCGACGCCTTCGTGCAGGACACCCAGCAGCACGTCTCCGGCGACATCCGCATGGTGCTGCACGGCGGCTCCGCGGTGGTCAACGGCCGCCGCTCCGAGCAGTCGCTCTACGACTTCAACCTCGCCACCTACGACGAGGGCGACACCTTCGACCAGTCGCTGGCCAAGGGCTTCGTCCAGATCCACGGCCTGTCCTCGAAGGTCGCCGCGCGGCGCGACCTGAACCAGAAGTAGGACGCGCCCCGGCGGAAGCCGGATCAGGACCAGAAGCGACAAGCCGCTGACGACGAGGGCCCGGGCCATGGGCGCCCGCCCACGTCGGTGGGCTCGCCCCGCCCCCCGCCCCCCCCGCGACGGTGGGATGG
>NZ_JARWRU010000259.1 GCF_029867845.1 Nocardia farcinica
GGCTGATGGTGGTTATGTCGCGATGTAGCGACACCGCCCACGACGTGCTCACCGTTCGCGGCGCGGTGGCCTGCCGCGGGGTGGGCGTGCGCTGGGTGGTGCGGCTGGTGAGCGCGGCGGCGGTCGCCCGGCGGGTCGCGCCGGAGGCGGAGATCGACACCGCCCTGCTCGACGGCGGCGCGGCGCGGGCCCTGATCGGCCAGTCGCCCGCCGCCCACCTGCTCGTCCTCGGCGCCACCGGCACCGGCGGCGCGGCCTGCCATCTCGGCGCGACACTGCCCGCGGTCACCGGTCACGCCAAGGGCGAGGTGGTGGTGGTCCGCGACGCCGAGTTCAGCCGCCGCGACGACCGCACCGGCCCGGTGGTCGTCGGCGTGGACGCCGATCACCGGGGCGGGCTGGCCGGTTATCGCGCCGTGGCGGCGGCCTTCGCCGAGGCGAGCGAACGCGGTTGCCCGCTGGTGGCCGTGCACGCCTGGAGCGATCTGCCGTTCGGGGAGCTGGACGAGGCGCTCGACGACATCCCGCCGGAGACCGAGGCCGCCGCGCTGCGACTGCTGAACGAGGGCCTGGCCGCCTGGCGGGAGAAATATCCCGAGGTGACCGTCGAACAGCACGTCTACCGCTGCGGAGCGCGCCATCACCTCCTGCTGTGGTCGAAGACCGCGCAGCTGCTCGTGGTCGGCGCGCGCGGCCGAGGCGGGTTCCCCGGCCTGCCGCTCGGCTCCACCGCGCACGCCATGATCCAGCGCGCGCATTGCCCGGTTCTCATCGCCCACGATCACTGAACAGGCGGGTCCGCAAGGGCCGTCGGCCACCGGGATCCGGGCCGCCCGGTCGCGGACGAGGTCGGGGAATTCGTCGATTTCCCCTGTTCAGACCATCGCGGGAGGACCACACTTGGTCTATGACCGCTGAGCGCGCACAAGTGCAGGCCCCCGACCAGCCCACCGTCACGGCCGTGCTCGGCCGCGCCTCGCGCGCGCCGTCGATCCACAACACCCAGCCGTGGCGGTGGGAGTTCGCCGCGGGCGAGCTGCGCCTGTTCCGTGACGACGAACGCCACCTGCCCGCCGCCGACCCGCACGGCAGGCAGCTGCTCATCAGCTGCGGCGCCGTACTGCACCACGCCCGCACCGCCTTCGCCGCCGCCGGCTGGCGCACCGAGATCGACCGGTTCCCCTCGTCGGGACGGCAAGGCCACCTCGCCACCCTCACCTTCCGGCCCTGGCCGGACCCACCGCCCGGGGTCAGGGCGCGCGCCGAGGCGATCGGCCGACGCTGGACCGATCGTTTGCCGCTGTTGCCGCCGGACGATCCGATCACCCTCGCGCACACCGCGCGCAAACTCGCCGACCCACACGAGGTCACCGTCGCCGTCCTCGACGAGACCGCCCCGGAGAAGCTGGCGGGCGCGGCCGAGCACACCACCGCCCTGCGCCACTACGACATGCCCTACCAGGCCGAGCTGCGCTGGTGGACCGGCCACGAGCACGCCCCGCACGGCATCCCCGCCGACGCCCTGGCCTCGCCGGAAGAGGCCGCGCGGGTGCCCGCGGGCCGCAGCTTCCCCGCCCACGGCGGATCGAGCAGGCGCGCCGACCTGAAGGACCAGGCCGCCCTGCTGGTGCTGAGCACGGCGGGCGACACCCCCTATTCGTGGCTGCACGCCGGCGAGGCGCTGTCGGCGATCCTGCTCGAGTGCACCGCCTCCGGCCTGTCCACCTGCCCGCTGACCCATATCACCGAGACGGAGGCGACCCGCCGCATCGTGGCGGATCTGGCCGGGCGCGAAGGCATTCCGCAGATCGTCCTGCGGGTCGGCATCGCGCCGGAGGACACGCCGCACGAGCCGACCCCGCGTCGCTCCCCCGCCGAATTCCTGACCTTCCCCGAGGCCTGACCACCCGGCCCGGAGACGGCGATTTGGCATTCCCCCGGCAACACTGTCTATGATCTTGACGCACCGCCCACCGGGCGGCACAACCGAATACCGCGAGTCCGGGTGGCGGAATGGCAGACGCGCTAGCTTGAGGTGCTAGTGCCCGTAAAGGGCGTGGGGGTTCAAGTCCCCCTTCGGACACAACATCCCGGCGATGTCCCGCAGGCACCGACCCGCGCCATCGAACCGGCCATCGCGTGAGAACGCAAGGCACGATCGCCCGCCGTGGCTGCTCCATCGAACAGAACCGATACCCGGACTCGGGATAGTCGCGGTGAGCATCGAACAAGGCATCCGCTCGATACGCCTGCTCGAGCAGCCTGATCCGCTTCCGGGCTGAGCGCTGTGGAGTCCGGGGCGTGATGTTGCAGGCACAACGGGCCTTGCTGTCGCCCACGCTCCCCGATCCCCGTTGATGAACTTGCCGCCAGGTCAGTCCACTGACCTACGGTGACGTGAACCGTCGACCTGTCACGGGTTCAGGGCCGTGCTCGCCTGTCATGGTTTGTCGATGGTGAGCCGTAATATGTTCTCGTACAGCGCTATTCGCGTCCAGTACGAGCCGCCGGATGCATGCTGGCTGCTATGGTCACTTGTCGATGCTGTGCACCGAGCCCAGTTGCGCGCAGGCTGCTGGAGAAAGTACGCGACTGGTCACAGACCTCAGGGGGGTCAGCGTGAGCAAGACCAGAAGGCCGTACCCGGTGACGGAGCTGCTGGAAGCCGTGCGGTTGGAGATCGTCGCGGAGCAGCGCTCCGACGGGGGTGATGCGCCCAAGGTGTCCCTTGCGAACGGCAGGCTGGTCGCGTCGGTTGCCGGACGCCACGAGTACCTGTTCACCTGTGCGAAGTGGGATGAATCGCTGGACGGTAGCCCGGTGCTGGTTCGAGCGTCGACCTCACGCGGGCGATGGACGCAGGCGGAGGCGTCACGACTGCCGGACGGCAAGGTGCGTCTGATCACCGAGATCGACCTGGGGCAATCCATACGAAACATGCGGCTTCGGAGGGATGATTCGGCCCGATTGGCGATCGTGGCCGAGCGCCTCGAGTCGGCGGCTGATGGTGATGATGCGATTCGTCTCCAGTCGTCCGGCTGGATCGTCGGTCGCGGCGAACCCCGGATCGGCTATGAGGACAACCCAGGACGCTGGGTTGCGAATTGGGCGACGCTCCGGTTGAACGCACGGCAGAGGATCGCCGTCCGGCAGTCGCTGGCCAGCGAGGTCCTGTTCCTCTGGGGGCCTCCCGGGACCGGAAAAACAGATGTGGTCGGCCACATCGTGGAAGGTAACGTCAGGCAAGGCCACAACGTGCTTTTTCTCGCACCGACCCGGGTTGCGGTAGACCAAGCACTCGAGAGAATCTGTGATCTGCTCGTTGATGAGACAGGGTTCTCGCAAGGTATGGTTCAACGCGCGGGCGATATCGAGGTGGAGTCTCTTCGTGATCGGTACGGTCCGGCCATCGATACCGAACAGATCGTCGCCAGGGTGGCCGCAGAGCTGGACGAAGCGATAATTCGATCGACGGACGCGCTCAGGAAAGCTCAGGAACAGATCGGCCTCTACAAGCAGGCTGCGGAGCTGGAGAGCTGCCTTGCGAATGCGCGTGATGCGCTGGCGGACGCCGATTCCGCGCGAATCGAAGCGGACAATGCGCTCTCGAAGGCCCGCGCCGATGCCCACCATCTCCAGCAGAGGTTGGTCCGAGCTGAGGAACCGAAAGGTCTGTTCGCCCAACGCAGGGCGGCACGAATCAACGCACTACGGATCGAACATGCCGATGTGGAGGGACGGAAGCAGCAGGCGGCGCGACAGCGACAAGCCGCGGAGACCGTGGCGTCTCGTGCCGCATCAGACGTAGCCGAGGCGACCCGGCGGCTGAACGAGCTGACGTCGAAACTCGAGACCCTGGAACCGTTCGCAACGCTCGGACAGCGAAGTGGTGAGTTGCGGGGACAGCTCGACGAGTTGAACCAGCAGCGCGCCAGGATTCGGCACACTGTCCGCGGCCGGTGCCGGGTTCTGGGAACCACCGTCGCCAGGGCCGTTCAATCGCGCGCTTTGCTGGAGCGCGTCGATGTCGTCGTCATCGACGAAGCGGGGATGGTCGATCTTCCATCTGCCTGGCTTGCTGCCGGCCTCGCCCAGAAGCGCGTGGTCATTGCGGGAGATTTCCGGCAGCTGCCGGCGGTCACCAAGGCCGACAACGATCGGCAGGCCGGCGAAGACGACCGCAAACATTCCCGTCTGTGGGGTTCCCGTGACCCCTTTCGCGCGGCCGGCCTGGTCACCGAATCGGGAACACTACGTTCCGATGCGAGACTGGTATCGCTTGATACGCAGTACCGTATGCGCGAGCCGATATGCAACCTCGTGAACGCCGTCGCATATCCCGACGCGCCGCTGAAGACGGGGCGCGGCGACGGCAGCAGGATTCCCGCCAATCCGTTGGTCGATACCCCGTTGATACTCGTCGACACCTCGCGGCAACGTATCCCTGGTCCCGACAAGCGGGCCAACACTGTGAACGAGGCAGTGGTCCATGAGCTCGTTCGAGGCCTGCAGTACGAGGACGTGCTTCCTGGCAGGAAATGGCAGGCATCGGAGATAGCGCGTGGTCATCACGCCACCGATCGGCTTGCCGTCATCGCTCCATACCGGGCTCAGGTCCGGGCGTTGCAGACCAGCTTGAAATACCGCTTCGGCAATGAATACGAGGGACTGGTCGACACGATACATCGGTTCCAGGGCAGCCAGCGTCCGATCATCATTTTCGACACCGCTGCCGGAGCGGGCAAGGATCCCGGCTACTTCTACACGAGTACCGGACTCGCCTCCAACACGTGCAGGCTTCTCAACGTGGCACTCAGTCGCGCGCAGGATCATCTCGTCGTGGTAGCCGACCTGGACCATTTGCGGCAACATCTACCGCAGGGCAGCGAGGCCCGCATCATGATCGATCACCTCGAAGCCCACGCGCAAGTGATATCCGCCGACCAGCTCGTCCCCATCCGTGAGGCGGCCCAGCTCTCCGAGCTCTCCGAGGAAGAACTCCGGCGACCCGCATTTTTTCCGGCGGATGAGGTCACGAATGCAGTGCGATGGGACATCGCTCGATCGTCCACGAACATCGAACTCTATTGCCCCTTCCTCGATCCAGGTCCTGTGAAGAAGTGGTCGACAGTGCTCACTGAACGCGTGCGGGCAGGTGTACGGGTCGTCATCTACACGAGGACCATCGACGAACAACGTGATGCTGTCGGGGCCGATCGTCACCGAAAACGGATCGAGGAACTGCGTTCCGCCGGCTGCGAGGTCGAGTTCCGTGAGCGAATGCACGAAAAAGTACTCATCATCGACGGAACCGTTCTGTGGCACGGTTCTCTCAATCTGCTGGCCAATACCGGCCCCACCGACCTGATGATGCGATTCACCGATCCGGCATCGTGTGCTCGCGTCAGCCGTGTGATCGAACGCGCCAGAAAAGAACGAGCCGCCAGGAACATCTTTCGGGAATCGAGCACTCCACCCACGAGCCGAACCCGCCCGAACGGGAATTCGACGCCTGAGAACGACAACATCGCGGCCGGGCATGTCATAGACGGTCGCCTGTACCTTGCTGTCCCGATCGCCGAAAAAGAAGAAGCGAAGAGACTTCTCGGCGCCCGATGGGACAGCGAGAACCGGCTCTGGTATGTCGACGCAGCACGCATCACGCCGGCGCAGGCAAGTCGGTGGCTGCCGAGCGGGCGCGACTTCGGATAGCTGTTGCTCCCTCTTCAGTGACTCGGATATGACCTTCTGTGCCGGGCGGTGGTCGGCGGCCCACCATTCCGACCGAAAAACACCGCCTTCCGGCCCTCACGCCAGGGACAGAATCTGTCGTCGGTCGAAGCACGTGTGCGTAGTGGTCCACTCCCCCTTCGGGCGCGGAACGCCGCGCGCGCGGGCCCCGAGCAGGTCCCCGCGCCCGGCCCGGGGGGGGTGATAGTCGGCCGCGCGGCGGGAAGCCCCGGGC